>JALRJD010000280.1 GCA_023255165.1 Porticoccaceae bacterium
TTTCTGGAGTTTACGGAATAACTACGGGATCGTCTATAACCGTCACTGTAGGGGCTGGAGGTGCTGGCGCAGTTAGCTCTATTGCAGTTAACGGTAGTAATAGTGTTTTTGGCAATATTACAGCCTCAGGAGGAGGCTACGGATCAAGCCAAGCCTACGGTACTTATAGTGCTGGCAACCAGTCTGGATGTGCAGCCGGGGCAGCGCCTGACGGTGATTGTGCCAGAGGCGCAGGGGCCGACTGTGGCGCAGGCTTTCACCGTAGCCGGCGTGTTTGCCACCCACACGGAAATTGATCAGCTGTTGGCTATTGGCGAACTGCAACAGGTGGCAGAGGTCGCCGGCATGCCCGGCCGAGTCAAAGGCTTTCGAGTGCAGATCGACGACCAGTTTAATGCCCGCCAGTTGGGTTATCAGCTGCTCGAAGAGTTGCCCTTTGGCTACGGCTTTCGCGACTGGTTTCAGACCCACGGCAACCTCTATCGGGCAATTCAGCTGTCGCGCAATATGGTGGGTCTGCTGATCTTTATGATTATCGCCATCGCCGCTTTTAATGTGATTTCGATGCTGATGATGTCGGTGATGGACAAGCGCAAAGATATTGCCATCTTGCAGACGCTGGGTTTTGCCCGCGCCGATATTTTGCGGCTGTTTCTCACCCAGGGCGCGCTGATCGGTTTGTTTGGTATTGCCCTCGGCGTGCTGGTGGGCGTGCTTGGCTGCCTGTGGGTGGCGGATCTGGTTACCTGGATGGAGTCACTGTTTGGCTTTAACTTCCTCAACACCGAAGTCTATCCAATCGACTACATTCCGGTGGATATGCGCTGGTCGGATGTGCTGATGGTGGCCGTGGCGGCGGTAATCTTAAATCTGCTGGCAACCCTTTATCCGGCGCTGCGCGCCAGCCGCGTTGTGCCCGCTGAAGAATTACGCTACGAATAGAGAGTATTCATTGCCGGGTGTAATGACCGGCAGCAATGAAATGAAGAGTAGGGCGTGGCGATCGGAAAGATTATTTTTTCAGCTGCTGACGTGCGATCTTGCGCTTTTCCCAGTTGCGAATTACATGCCAGCGCCACAGATTGTTGATCAACACATAACCTGTTACCGCCGCAACAATGCCGCAGAGCAGGCTGCCAATCACCAGCGGCAGCAGAATATGGTGGCCGAGACTTGAAAACCATTCCCAGCTCAGTGACACAGTAAAAACCATCGGTTCGCTGCCGAGCAGCGCGGCGCCGATTCGGTAAGTGAGATAAAACATCGGCCCGATAGTCAGCGGATTGCTGATCCAGATAAGACAGACCGAAATCGGCAGATTGGCGCCCCACCAAAAGGCCAGCCCGGCGGCAATCATGGTTTGCCCCGGCAGTGGAATAAACGCCACCAGAATACCAATAAACACTGCCAGCGAGACCGACTCGCGGTTCAGATGCATAATGTTGGGGTCACGGATCAGAGGCGCGGTCCAGCGCATGAAAGGGTGGTTAAGCACGGTTGCCATATCGGGAAGCAACTGGCGGATAATTTTTCGCGGCATAAT
>JALRJD010000319.1 GCA_023255165.1 Porticoccaceae bacterium
AACTTCAGGCGTAGTATCTTCGATTTGCTTGATACGCTGAGGATCAATGGTCGCTTCATTGTAGTCAGTGACTTTGGTTTTGGTTTTATTGAATGCAAGATTCCATACAGTGCTGCCCAACGCGCTTTCAGTTGTAGTTGAGATCACTACATCGAAGCCGCTGGTGTTGGTGTCAAAGTCGTTGGTGAAGAAACGGAAACGTCTCAGGTCACCAGCGCCAGGAACGCCTTCAGCAATCAGGTCAGCAACGTCGGCATCGGTCAGCTCTACTTCTGATGACAGGTTCAGACGGTCTTCTACATCAATATCGAAGTAGTCAACAGTAATGTCGAACTCGCCAACAGTAGCAAATACACCAAAAGTCATGTTGGTTGCATCTTCTGGCTTCAGCGGCGCGCCACCATTACGCAGTGCAACTGCACTGGTCGCTGGGATGGTGCCGTTGTTCACCAACACACCTGCAGACAGCTCAGTAGAGGTATTTGAAGTGTTTGACTGACCAGGGGTTGGTGCCTTAAAACCGGTGCTGTAAGTTGCACGCACGCCCATGTCTTCAGTCAGTCGGTAGTTCAAACCGAGTTTGTAGTTGGTTGTTGTGCCAAAGTCCTCAAAGTCTTCAAAACGCATAGCGGCTTGAAGCAGCAAGTCGTCTGATGCGTCCCACTCTGACTCTATATAAGCTGCATAGTTAGAGCGCTCAAATACACCGGATGTAGCAGACGGGAATCCGGGGAAGCCGTTGGAGGATGTACTAAACCCTTGGTTACCATAACCGCCATCAATAAACGACTCTTCCTGGCCAGCACCGACGGTGAACTCTTCAGTGCGGTACTCAGCACCGAACGCCCAGTTTAAGGTGTCGCTAGTCGAGTAGGTGAAGTCAGCATTAAGGTTCATATCAACTTGCTGGTAGTAACCAGGATCAAAGTTGCGTGGCGTCTTGTCGAGAAGACTGGCATTAACAGAGTTGTTAATGTGGAAGTCAGCTTTGCTTTTGCCGTAATAAGTGCTTACGTCCCAACCCAGACCGCCGTCCGTTTCGCCTTTCAAACCAAACAAGAAAGATTGGTCAATAACTTTGCCGCCAAAACGAGGAGTGAATCCGCCGGGGATCGTCTCGTTGAAGTTAAAGCAGTTGTCATCAGCAACCAGACCTGCCACGACAGATGCCGAGTATGGCACGGCATACTGACCACAGTTGCCAGACATATCAGCAGTGGTGTCTGCTACCAGCAGGTTGCCGTCGCCATCGGCAAAAACGCCTGGACGGTTGGTAGGATTACGGTAGAAGAAGCCACCGTCTACGTTTTTCGAGTTGTAGTTGGTGTAACCATACATCTCGGTATCACCACCCAAGTCCGCACCAAAGTTGACGAACAGTTTCATGTCGTCATCAACAATTGGACGGCCCCAAATCATGGCCGGATCAGGAACACCCTGAACGCCAGCATCGATCAGGCCCTGTGCATCATCGCGCTGCTCAGAGCGGCTTGTTGCATCAGCACTGCCATACTCGAAAGTCACGTTGACAAAACCGTTGCTACCAAGCTCCATGCCAGTGTTGGCAGAGAAAGTCAGTGCCTGGCCATCGCCGTCGGAGTACTCACCCGCACGCAGAGAAATGGTTGAACCTTCACTCGCGTCCTTGAGGTTAAAGTTAATCACGCCGGCAATCGCATCAGAGCCGTACTGTGCTGCTGCGCCATCGCGCAAAACTTCAACGTTTTTAAGAGCCATCGCTGGAATCGCGGCGGCATCAGGTCCCTGAGAACCATTTGAAATACCGTTACCCAACCAAGTGATTACGGCCGCACGGTGACGGCGCTTGCCATTGACCAGCAACAGAGTGTGATCCGGAGCCATTCCACGCAGGTTTGCTGGGCGAACTAGCGTTGCAGCATCACTGATAGGCTGGTCGTTTACAGCGTAGGAAGGAACAGAGTTGCGCAGTAAGTTGGCAACATCGGTGTCGCCCTGGTTAGTCAGTTCCGAGGCACTAATAACATCTACAGGCGCAGGTGTTTCAGTTGTGGAACGTGCTTTCACACGGCTGCCTGTGGTGACAATTTCTTCAACCATTGCTTCTTGAGAAAACGCTACGGCTGGCAGCATCGCGCTACCGGCAACCATAGCTGCGGCTATAGATGATAATTTCCAAATAGAGGTATTTTTCATAGATCTCCCCCGAGATAAGTAATTGATTTATTGCTGTTTTATTATTAAACGGCGCGGCGTAAAACCGAACCGTTGGGGACAATAGCACGTTTTTTGATCAAATCGTGCTATTTTTGGCTTGGTGTACACGCCCGGTCACGGTTTCGGGATCACTGTTGTTGGCTTGTTGTCGGCTCGATAGCGGGCTTGTTGACGAGGACCCCACAGCAGATTGGCTTTTGTCGCAAGGCTTTTTCAGTCAGAATGCCGTTTTAATTGCGCAATTGGAAACCATCGGGGAGCACTACTTGTTATGTCAGATCTGAAAACCCATAAAGGCTCCTGCCACTGTGGCGCGGTGCAATTTGAAATAGATGCGCCAACTCGACTGCACGCCCACGCCTGCAATTGCTCGATCTGCTATCGCAGCGGCGGCGACCAGATGATTGTGCCGGCCTCAAAGTTTCGCCTGATCAGCGGCGAAGATGCGATTACCACATACTCCTGGAATACCGGCGCGGCAAAACATACATTTTGCAAACACTGCGGCATCAAGGCCTTTTATACCCCGCGTTCAAACCCGGACGGCTTTAGTGTCAATTTGCGCTGCCTCGATCGCACTTATATCGAGTCGATTGAGGTGGAGATTTTCGATGGCCAAAACTGGGAGCAAAATGCCCCCGGGTTGGCGCATCTTTCCCGTGATAACTAACCTGATGGCTAACGTGATGGTTAAGCTTGTGATAGTCAGTCCCGAGAAAAACCGCTCCGCCAGAAATAGTGTGGTTATCAATAATAACGAATAGGACACAGCTGTGGAAAAACAACAGGGGCAGTTCTATCTTTTTAGTCAACGGCGATTTTTGCCATTTTTTATTACCCAGTTTTTGGGCGCGCTTAACGACAATCTGTTTAAAAACGCACTGTTGGTGATTGTGGTCAGCGGCGGTATTTCCGCTTCGGCAAGCAACACCAACTTTCTCACCAATCTGGCTGCCGGGCTGTTTATTCTGCCCTACTTTTTATTTTCCACTACGGCGGGGCAGCTGGCTGACAAGTTTGACAAGGCCTGGCTGATCCGGCGCATCAAGTTTGCCGAAATTGTGATTATGCTGGTCGGTTGCTACTCGCTCTACAGCAGCAATGTCACGCTGATGATGAGCATTCTGTTTTTGCTTGGCGTGCAGTCGGCGTTTTTTGGGCCAATAAAATATTCGATTATTCCGCAACACCTTTCTCCCGCGGAGCTGATGGCAGGCAATGCTCAGGTTGGCATGGGCACCTTTGTTTCGATTTTGATCGGCACGCTGATGGGCGCCTGGCTGGTCAGCTATCCAGGCGGCGCGCTGCTGGTGGGTAGCGTAGCGATTCTGTTTGCACTGTGCGGTTGGTGGGCCAGCTGCGCGATTCCCGATGCGGCGGCGGACAAGGGTGATATCCAGATCAGCCTTAACCCGATCTCCGAGACTGCGCGCAATATCGGCTTTGCCCGGGAAAATATCACGGTGTTTTACTGCATTATTGCCATTTCCTGGTTTTGGCTATTCGGCGGCAGCTTTTTAACCCAGGTGCCCAATTTTGCGGTGATGGTGCTGCACGGTCACGCGACATTGATTTCGGTTTTGTTGGCGGCATTTATTATTGGTGTGGCGATTGGCTCGATACTCTGCGCCCGGGTCTCCGGTCAGCAGGTGGAGCCAGGGTTGATTCCATTAGGGGCCATCGGCCTAACGTTGTTTAGCGCCGACCTGTTCTTTGCTTCCAGCAGTTATCAGCTGGCCAATGCCAGCCTCGACAGCGTGATGCCGCTGGCCTTTTTCGGCCTCAGCGGCGGCCTGCGTATTTTTGTCGATCTGATGGCGATAGGAATGTTTGGCGGTATCTTTATTGTGCCATTGTATGCCATGGTGCAGTCGCGCAGCGCGAGCAATAAACGTGCG
Organism: Porticoccaceae bacterium; assembly: GCA_023255165.1. GTDB lineage: Bacteria > Pseudomonadota > Gammaproteobacteria > Pseudomonadales > Porticoccaceae > HTCC2207. The sequence continues at coordinate 4,095 of JALRJD010000319.1, forward strand.
CGGGTGATTGCGGCGAATAATGTCTGCAATGCCATTTTTATGGTCAGCGGAGCGCTGGTGGGAATTGTCTGCCTGAGCGTGGTGCAGATGTCGATTCCACAGTTTTTCGCTCTGATGTCCGCGACCAATCTGCTGTTTTTAATGCTGCTGATGTGGTGGGTGCCGGAATTCAAGGTACGCTTTTTTGCCTGGATAACCAATAGTCGCGGTTAGCTCGCACTTGATACGAATAGAAAGGAATAGCTTATGAAGCTCTCATCAAAAATTATTCTCGGTATGCTGCTCGGTATCATCGTTGGCCTGATTCTCAATATGGTCAACGACGGCAGCGATTCCGGCCCCCTTACCGCCTGGTTAGTGGAATATATTTTTGATGTGGTAGGGCGCATTTTTATCGCTTCACTGAAATTGCTGGTGGTGCCGCTGGTGTTTGTCTCGCTGGTGTGCGGCTCGGCGGCCATGGGTGAAAACGTCAAGATGGGGCGCATTGCATTTAAAACCCTGGCGCTCTATCTGTTTACCACCGCAGTGGCGATTACCGTTGCCCTGACCCTGGCCAATATTATCAATCCCGGTGTCGGCATAGATACCGCGGCCGCGGCAACCTTTAGCGCACCTGTGCCGCCCTCGTTTAAAGAGGTGCTGATTGGCATTTTCCCGACCAACCCGATCAAGGCGATGTCCGACGGCAATATGCTGCAGATTATTGTGTTCTCGATTCTGGTTGGCGTGGCCATTACCCAGGCGGGCAATGCCGGCAAATCAACGCTGTCCGGGTTTCAGAGTTTTAATGATGTGATTATGCGCATGGTCACTATTCTTATGCATCTGGCGCCCTACGGTGTGTTCTGCCTGCTGGCCAAGCTTTTTACCGAAGAGGGCTTTTCGGCGATCCGCAATCTTGCGCTCTATTTTATGACCGTGGTGCTGGTGCTGGTAATCCATGCCGGCGCGGTTTACACCAGTATCTTCAGTTTGCTGACGCGTTTGAACCCGATGGTGTTACTGAAAAATATGCGCCCGGCGATGCTGTTTGCCTTCAGTACCTCGTCGAGCAATGCAACCATGCCGGTGACCATGAATGTGATGGAAAAACGTGTTGGTGTAGACAACTCGATCGCCTCGTTTACCGTGCCTCTGGGCGCCACCATTAATATGGATGGCACCGCCATTATGCAAGGTGTGGCGACGGTGTTTATCGCTCAGGCCTATGGCCTCGATCTCGGTATCAGCGAATATCTCGCGGTGATTGCCACTGCCACGCTGGCCTCTATTGGTACCGCCGGTGTTCCCGGTGTCGGGCTGATTATGCTGTCGATGGTGTTGCAGCAGGTGGGTCTGCCGGTTGAAGGGATTGGTTTGATTATCGGTGTTGACCGACTGCTGGATATGATGCGCACCGTGGTCAATATCACCGGTGATGGCATGGTGACCACAGTGGTTGCCAAAAGTGAGGGGCTGCTCGATGAGGCGGTTTTTTACGAGGTCTCGGACCGGGATGAATACCGCACCAAGTGACTGCTGAACAGATTGCGGGATAGTGAATCCCAATCGTCCTCTGATACGTCTAATCACACAGTCCTGACCGCCACTGGTTAATAGCGCCGCGGCCGGTAGAGCGCTGCGGCTGTTAAACCGCCGTGATGAAAAGTTATGGCTCAGTCTTTAAAGCGCGGTAAAATAAAGCGCGGTAAAATTTGCCGCAATAATGATAAAAAGGTTTGTTCATGCCATTGTCCAACCGCAAGGGGAAAATAACGTTTGTTGCTCTGATTGCAGGCGTTCTGTTTATCACCGCTGTCGCCACACTCAAACCCAAACCTGAAAGAAACAAACGTCAGGCACCGCCGCTGTTGATGGTGGAGGTGATCGATGCCGCGCCACAGCCATTGCGGCCGACCATTTTGTCACAGGGCACGGTGGCGCCCAGGCGCGAGATCGATCTGGTCTCGCAGGTCTCAGGCAAGGTGATTTCAGTTGCGCCAGACTACGCCAGCGGCAGCTTTTTCCGCTCTGGCGACAAGCTGATCCAGCTCGAATCCGATGACTATAAGTTTGCCGTGATTCGCGCCAAGGCGCAGGTAGCCAAAGCGGAAGAGCAGGTGGCGCTGGAGAAGGGCCGCTCGCGCCAGGCCAAACGTGAATGGCGTGATCTTGGCGACCGCACCGCCAACGCACTGTTTTTGCGCGAACCACAACTGGCCGCGGCAGAGGCGGCACTGGAATCGGCGCGCGCCGATCTTGCCAAAGCCAATCTCGATCTCAGCCGAACCTCGATTGTGTCGCCATTCCAGGGCCGTATTCGCGAGACCTATGTCGACCTTGGCCAATACATTACCCCGGGAACCCGCATTGCAAAAATCTATAACACCGATGTGGTCGAGGTGCGTTTGCCGCTCACTGACCGCCAGGCATCGCTGATTGATCTGCCGGTGAATTTTGAAAACGCGGAGAGCGCCAACTATCCCGCGGTCACCCTGCGCAGCAATGTGGCCGGCAAAACCTGGGAATGGCAGGGCAAGATTGTGCGCACCGACGCGTCGATCGATATTCAGAGTCGCATGACCTACGCCGTTGCCGAAGTGCAAAACCCGTTTCGCAATGACCCCGACAGCGACCGCCCGCCACTGAGTATCGGCCTGTTTGTCGAAGCCGAGATTGCCGGCCACGAGGTTGCCAACGCGGTGAAGCTGCCAAAGCAGATTATCTATCGCGGCAACGAAGTGCTGGTGCTAAACGAAAATAATGAAGTCAGCTTTCAGACGTTGTCTGTGGTGCAGAGCGATGTCAATTCGCTGGTGACCACCACGCTGGCGCCGGGAACCCGAGTGGTCGGCACCCGTATTGCACTGCCGGTACCAGGCATGCGAGTTGATACGTCGGCCTCGGCAACCGCAAGTAACGACGAATATAACCCTGAGAAGCCATCTAAAACCCCGCGTACAAATGCTGAGAAAGGCGAAGATAACCAGAGCGGTGATCTTCTATGAACTCGTCAATCGCATGGTTTGTTCGCAATCCGATTGCCTCAAACCTGCTAATGATTTTGATTCTCTGCGCCGGCATTATCGCCGGCAGTGGCATGGGCAAAGAGGTGTTTCCTTCAACGCCGGTTAACTTTATCACCATCTCCATGCCCTACCCCGGCGCCGGACCGCGGGAAGTGGAAGAGCAAATTGTGGTGCGCATTGAAGAGGCCATTTACAGTCTCGAAGGTATCAAGCATATTTGGGGCAAGGCGCGCCAGAGTCAGGGCTCGGTGACGGTCGAAGTCGATGATGGCTACGATATAACCAAGATGCTCAACGATATCAAAGGCCGGGTTGACTCGATTATCACCTTTCCCGGCGATGCCGAACGCCCGATTGTCACCGAGGAGATTAGGCGCGAAGAGGTGATTCGCGTGGCGCTGTTTGGCGATGCCGACGAAGCGGTTTTGCGCGAGTATGGCCAGCGCATCCGCAATGATTTGGCGGCGCTGCCTAATGTTGATTTTGTCGAGCTGTGGGGTGTGCGTGAACCGCAGATTGATATCGAGCTCTCTGAAATCAATATGCGCCGCTACGGTATCACTTTCGACAAGGTTGTCAGCGCCGTGCGCCAGTCGTCGCTCAACCTGCCCGCCGGAACCATTCGCGCGGACAGCGGCGATATCCAGATTCAAACCCGCGGCCAGGCTTACTACGAAGAAGACTTTAACAATATTGTCGTCTCCAGCCGCGCCGATGGCACCGAGATCAAAATTGCAGATGTCGCCCGCGTGGTCGATGGTTTTGAGGAGCGCAATCTGCGCACCCGCTTTAATAGTCAAAAGGCGGTTTTTCTCGGCATTAGTGTGGGCAACAACCCCGATGTTGTGGCCACCACCGATGCGGTAAAAGGTTATGTGGCGGCCGGCTCAACCTTTCTGCCACCTGGTTTGCAACTGGCAACCTGGAAAGATTTTTCCAATATGTTTTCCGGGCGTCTGGCGCTGCTGTCAAAAAATGCCATCGGCGGTCTGGTGCTGGTTTTTGTGGTGCTGATGTTATTTCTGCGCCCGCAACTGGCATTTTGGGTGGCGCTGGGTATCGCCATCGCCTATATGGGCGCGCTGTGGGTGCTGCCAAGTATTGGTCTGACCCTGAATATGATGTCGATGTTCTCGTTTTTGCTGATTCTCGGCATTATTGTCGACGACGCGATTATTGTCGGCGAGAGCATCTATCGCCATCAGCAGCTCGGCTATGACGGCGACACCGCGGCGCAACTTGGCACTCAGTCGGTTTCCAAACCGGTGTTGCTGGCGGTGGTCAGCACCATGATTGTGTTTTTGCCGATGTTGTTTCTGCCCGGCATATGGCCCAAGTTTCTCTGGGCGATACCCACGGTTACCCTGGTGGCGCTGTCGTTTTCGCTGATTGAGTCTTTCTGGATTCTGCCCTCGCATCTGGCCAAAATGAAACCGGAAAAGCCGGCGACAACCAGAGTTGGCATTGCTATTCGAAAAATCCGCCAGCGCTTTGCCGATGGTCTGGGCAGCTTCGCCAACCATATCTACACGCCGTTTCTGCAGCGAGCGCTCGAGTGGCGCGCACTGACCTTGATCTCGTTTGGTCTGGCCTTTGTGCTGTCGATTACACTGGTTGGGGCGGGCTATATTCAGCAACGCTTTATGCCCGATGTGCCCTCTGATTTTCTCTCCATGCGCATTGAGATGCCCGACGGTTTCTCCATGGAAGGCAAGCTTGAGATCACCCAGCGCGCGGAACGTGCCGCCCGCTTACTGGCCGATGACCCGATCATTAAAGAGCAGGTCGATACCGACAAACTGATCGCCAACCAGCTGTCGTTTATGTATGGCGATACCATCCGTCTGATGCTCGAGCTGCAGCCAGATATGAGTGGCGAGATCAGTCCAACACTGGTTGCCGAGCGCTGGCAAAGTCTGATTGGCGAGATTCCTCAGGCCAAGACCTTTAATGTGAATGCCTCGGCGGCGGGTCGCGATGGCGGCCCCCGCGTTACCGCGGTGCTGACCTCGAATAATCTCGATCAGCTAACGGCAGCAGCGTTTTTTCTGAAAGAACGGATGCGTGATATTCCCGGCGCACGCAATATTCGCGACGATATCCACTCCGGTCGCTCGGATATCGATATCAGCTTGCGTCCCTACGCCAACAGTTTTGGCATTGGTTTGTCTGACGTCGCGCGGCAGGTGCGGCAGGGTTTTTATGGCGCCGAGGCGCAGCGGGTTCCCCGCGGCCGCGATGATGTGCGGGTGATGGTGCGCTATCCAAAGCAGGAGCGCGGCCAGGTTGATACGCTGGATACCATGCGCATTCGCACCCCCAACGGAACCGAAGTGCCGTTTTACTCGGTGGCTGAGGCCTCCTATGTGCCGGGCTACACGCGTATTAATCGCCAGGATCGCCAGCGCAGCGTCAAGATCTCAGCGCAGCCTACCTCCGGCAAGATGACCGTTGATGAGATGGCGCAGATACTGTTCGACGAGATTGGCCCTGAATTGCAGCGGCTCTATCCCGACGTTTATCTGATTAAAGATGAAGAGCTGGCCGAGCAGGATGAGTTTTTCTCCAGCGCCATCAAGCTGTTTTTGCTGGCACTGGGCATGATCTACATCCTGATGGCGGTGGAGTTTAAATCCTACCTCAAGCCACTGGGGGTGCTCTCCGCGGTGCCATTCGGGATTATGGGCGCGATTTTTGGTCACTTCCTGATGGGGCTTAACTTTAGCGTGCTGTCATTTATGGGCGTGCTGGCGGCATCGGGCGTGGTGGTCAACGACAACCTGGTGTTGATCGACCGAATTAATCAGCTTCGCGAAGAGGGCCTGGCGGTGACCGAGGCGCTGATTCGTGCCGGGCAGGATCGTTTCAGGCCGATTATTCTCACTTCCCTGACCACCTTTATTGGCCTGGCGCCGATTTTGATGGAAACCAGCATGCAGGCGCGCTTCCTGATTCCGATGATCGCTTCTCTGGCATTTGGTGTGTTGTTTGCCACCGTGGTGACGCTGGTGTTTGTGCCTTGCCTCTATCTCTCCGGGGCACGCCTGAAAGCACGACTGCAGGGCAAGACTCCGCCAGCGGCGTTGGAAACCGCCAGCCAGTAATTGGATGTGGTGGTAGTCGCCGGTTAGTAGTAAGCCGTAGCTGACGTGGTCAACACCATCGCGGAGCCCACCTCTTCCCGTTTGACCACGCCGCAGAGCTGTTCAACCAGCTCGAGGGCAAAGTCCAGCGCCGTGCCCGGCCCCTGACTGGTAATGCAGTTGCCATCAACAACCACGCGCGCCGCGGCGTCAACCTCTCTGGCGTGCAGTGACTGGGTGGTGCCGGGATAGCCGGTAGCGGTTTTGTCTGTCAACAGTCCTTTGGAACCCAACACCAGTGCCGGTGCCGCGCAGATCGCCGCATACAATTTTCCCTGCGCGGCCTGATCGCGAAGCAATGCATCCAGCACAGAATGTTCGGCAAGGTGATCCGAGCCGGGCAATCCACCCGGTACAGCAATCAGGTCATAGCTGTTTTTCGCGCAGTCATCGAGCATCACATCGGCGACAATTCGAGTGCCGCGCGAAGCGCAAATCTGCAGCTGGCCATGAGCGCTGGCACTGGCCACAGTGACCTCCACGCCGGCTCTGCGCAACACGTCAATAATGGTGATTGCTTCCATTTCTTCGCTGCCTTCAGCGAGTGGAACAAGTGCCGTTTTAATCATGGTTTTCCCTTTTTATCCGTTACCCACATACGTTACACTGTGCCGCAAATCTTTCTAACTGTCACGGACTTGGCATGAAAATCTATATTATCAAAAGTCATGATGGAAGCATTTTGGGCAAGGATCTCGAGTGGCTTGACGGCTCGGATGCCAACCAGGTTTACAGCGCTCAGCACCGCGATATTGCGCTTAATCAACTGATTGAATTAAACGCCAAAGATATTCATTTACGCGCCGGTATTATTGAATGCGAAGCCGATAAAAAAGGCCGCCCGGTCCTGCTGCTGGAAGCTTCAGCAATAGAATCCAACGCTCCCGCCAATATCGATCAAACCAACGCGGCCTGATCAGGAGCGCCCAGTTGTCATTTCAAACCCGCCTTGCAGCGCTTGAAGACGCCACCAAGTCTCCGTTGCTGAAAAACATTGCCCGCGGCATCGAAAAAGAGAGCCTCAGAGTCCAGCCCTCCGGCCATCTGGCCACCACTGCGCACCCCAAAACTCTGGGCAGCGCACTGACCCACCCTTCTATTACCACCGACTACTCAGAGGCGCTGCTGGAATTTATCACTGCGCCCTCGGCATCGATAGACGACGTGCTCAACGAACTCGAAGAGATTCACAGCTACACCTATCAACAGATCGGCGACGAGCTACTGTGGGTCAGCAGTATGCCCTGCCAGCTTGGCGACGACAGCAGCATTCCGGTCGCTCAATACGGCAGTTCAAACACCGGGCGCATGAAAACTGTTTATCGTCTCGGCCTCGGTCATCGCTACGGCCGCTTGATGCAGACTATCGCCGGGATTCACTACAATTTCTCGGTGCCGGATGAACTCTGGCAAACATTGCAGACTCTTGAGGGCAACCAACAGTCGCTGCAGGATTTTAAAACCGAGGGCTATTTTGCGCTGATTCGAAACTTCAGACGCTATTTCTGGCTGTTGCTCTATCTGTTTGGCGCGGCGCCAGCAGTGTGTAAAAGTTTTGTTCGCGGCCGCCAACACGAGCTGGTTGCGGTTGGCGATGACAGCCACAGTCTGCACCTGCCCTATGCCACCTCGCTGCGCATGGGTAACCTTGGCTATCAAAGCGATGCGCAGAGTTCGCTGGTGATCTGTTACAACGATATTGGCCAGTACAGCAAGACCTTAAAGGGCGCGCTGGAAACACCCTATCAGCCCTATGAAGAGATTGGCCTGAAAGACGAACAGGGCAATTACAAACAGCTGACAACCAATCTGCTGCAGATTGAAAATGAGTTTTACAGCCCGATTCGGCCCAAGCGCACGGCGGCGGCAGGTGAAACACCACTTGAGGCGCTGCAAAAAAATGGCGTGGAATATATCGAAGTGCGCTGTGTTGATTTAAACCCGCTGTTGCCCTGCGGCATTGATAAACAAACCATCCAGTTTCTCGATACGTTTTTGCTGTTCTGCCTGCTTAAAGAAAGCCCGCGAACCCACAATGCCGAGTACTACCAGATCCACGAAAATCAGCGCCGCACTGTCGCCAGTGGCCGCGATCCCGAGTTGGAGCTGCTTGACGATAACCGCTCGCGCAAGCTGGTTGACTGGGGTCTGGCACTGACAGAACAGATGCAGCCGGTTGCGGCGCTGCTCGATGGCGCCAACCAGAGCTCGGATTATGCATCGGTGTTACAGACCATGGTCACTCGCCTGCACGACAACAGCCTGACACCCGCGGCTATTTTACTGGCGGAAATGAACAATAATCATGAAACCTACTTCCGCATGGCAATGCGCAAGGCGCAGGAGCATCGCGACTATTTTCAGCAGCGCGCGCCAACGCCGGAGCTGATTGAGAAATACCAGCGGCTGGCCAGCGAATCGCTGGTCGAACAACAACAGATTGAAGCGGCAGACAGCCTCTCATTTGATGAGTTTCTCGCCGATTACCTCAGTCAGCGGGCGGCCAATACCGCGCCCGTTTAAGGCCTCATTCCGTCAGGGCAAAGCTATTTCAAGGAGAAAAACGTGAATCTGCCAAACAACCAAACCCTGAGCCTGACCATGGCGGCGGCCTGCGCGCTGTTAATTGCCGTGGCGGTGTTCTACTTTCAAAACAGTCTCGGCCTCGAGCCCTGTTATCTGTGCATTACCCAGCGTGTATTTGTGATCGCCGTCGGCGTCATTTTCCTGCTGGCCGGGCTGCATAATCCGGCCCGCGCGGGACAGAGAATCTATGCCGGCCTGGCCGCTCTAACCGCAATCGGCGGTGGCTTTTTCTCGATCAAGCAGCTCTGGTTGCAGAGCCTGCCGGAAGATAAGGTGCCTGCCTGCGGGCCGCCGGTGGACTATCTTTTCGATGCCTTTTCGCCCTCCGAGGCGCTGAGTATGTTGCTGCGCGGCGACGGCAACTGCGCCGAGGTTCAGTGGCAACTGTTCGGGTTGAGCATGCCAGCATGGGTGTTGATCTGCTTTGTCGGTCTGGCTGGCGTGGCGCTTTTCCAAATTCTGCGTAAATGAAAAAACTCGTAGTCGGCCTGCTGATACTGGTTTTTTTTCACGGGCTCGGTGAGCAGGGTGTTAAATGGCTGGAGCTTGAAGTGCCCGGCCAGCTGTTGGGCATGATTCTGCTGCTTGTGGTTCTGAGCGTAAACAACTCTCTGCTGTCGTGGCTGGAATCCGCCAGCAGCCAGTTGATACGTTATATCGGACTTCTTTTTGTGCCCGTCACTACCGGAGCGTTTTTTCTCGGCCCGGAGATCGCCGGCCAGTTTCCGCAAATTGCCGCAGTGCTGATTGGCAGCACCATTGTTGCACAGTGGTTTATGGGCCTGGTGATACGCGCTGTGAGCAAGTCCAATGAATGAGATGCTGATGCATCAGTGGCAGCTTATCGCCGGCAGCTCATGGCCGCTGCTGCTTTCGGTAATCGGGTTTGTTATTGGTCTGCGGATCTACAATCGTTCCGGCAAAGTGTCACTGCTGCATCCGCTGCTGATTGCCACACCGCTTATCTATTTCACCCTCAATCTGATCGAACTGGACTTTAGCCTCTATTACCAGGGCAATGGTCTACTCACTTGGCTATTGGGTCCGGCAACCGTGGCGCTAGCGGTACCACTCTCACAGCAGCTGCGGCAGCTGCCGGCGCTGTTTAAACCGCTGTCGATTGCACTGCTGCTGGGCGGACTGTTTGCCACCCTGATTGCACTGGTGATGGTGAAGCTGTTTGGTCTCAACGACACCATTTTACTATCGCTGGCACCCAAGTCGGTGACCTCGCCAATTGCGCTGGGTCTGGTGGAACAGCTCGGCGGTATTACCGGGCTGCTGGCGATGGCGACAATGGTCACCGGGCTGGCCGGCATTGTGGTGGCGAAAACGGTTTTTCAGCTTACCGGCGTTGCCGATGAGCGCTGGCAGGGGCTGATTCTGGGGGTCACCGCCCACGCCATTGGTACCGCCAAAGCCTTTGAAACCAGTCCCCGTTGCGGCGCCTTTGCCACTCTGGGGATGGGCTTAAACGGTATCTGGACTTCGCTGTTTTTACCGGTAGCAGTCGGCCTTTTTGTCAGCTGAGTGTTTATTCTTCGGCGCAAAACAAAGTAAACTGGTGGTCCACAAGGGAGTGACGAGGTTACACGCTATGCTTAACGATCTGCAAAAACTGAAACAACATTGGGGCGGTGTCAGCGACATCGTTGATCGCTGGCTCGAAGAGCGCCGCGAGCTGCTGGTCAAGTACTGTGAGCTGGTAGAGATCCACGATTTCGACGGTAACAACCAGAGCCATGGTGAGAAGCTGAAAGGCTTCTGTGAAGTGATGGTCGACTATGTTTCGGTAGGCCACTTTGAAGTCTACGAAGAACTGGTCAAAGAGGCCAAAGCCTTTAGTGATAAAGAGGGTTTAAAAACCGGGGCCGACCTGATGGACAGGATCCAACCTTCCACTGAAGCGGTTCTCGACTTTAATGACAAATACCTCGCCACCGACGATCTGGAGAGCCTTCACACTGACCTTTCAGTGGTTGGCGAAGCGCTCGAGCAGCGCTTTGAAACCGAGGACAAGATGATTGAAGTGCTGCACAACGCGCATCTCGAACAACTCCAGACACCCAATCCGCTTAGCGTTTAAGCGCTGCCGATAAAACAAAAAGCCCCGACATGTCGGGGCTTTTTGTTTTGCTTTTAACTGAACTTTTAATGATTGATTACGACCAACTGGCCGCCAGACTGTTTAACCTTCGCTGGTAACATTGGCCTTTAACAGTTCCACTTCAAAGATCAGTGTCTGGTTGGGTCCGATCGGGCCAGTACCGCCCGGGCCATAGGCCAGTTCAGCGGGGATATAGAGTTCCCACTTGGAGCCTTCAGGCATCAGTTGCAAGGCTTCGGTCCAACCGGCAATCACTTGTGTTACACCAAACTGGGCTGGCACACCGCGCTTGATTGAACTGTCGAACTCGGTGCCATCCAGCAGACGACCGGAATAATGAACTTCAACCACGCTGTCGGCGGTCGGGACCGGGCCGGTGCCGGCGGTGATAACCTTGTACTGCAGGCCGCTGGCGGTGGTAACCACACCCTCTTTGGCGCCATTGGCGGCGAGGAACTCGGCGCCCTCTTTCAGATTGCCCTCGGATTGCATTGCCATGGCTTCCTGCTCAGCCTTTTGCATTTCATCGCGCTTGGCAGTCATTTCCGTTTCAAAACGCTTGATCGCTTCGGCAATCTGCTCTTCTGTCAGCGCTGGTTGTTTGTCATCAAGGCCGTCGTTGAAACCCTGATGAAAGGCTGCGGCGTCGATCTCCATGCCAATGCCGCGAATATTTTTACCATTGTCGAGACCGAGCAGGTAGCTGATTTGCTGGCTATGGTTCTCCAGGCTGACGCTGTCTGCCGCTTCGCTGGACGCATCCGACTGAGGCTTGCACGCTGCGAGAGCAAAGAGCATGACGACGGGAAGAATTTTGACCATATTCATTTTCATTTCCTTAATAGTTCCTGAATGGGATGCGTCTGAACAACGCCGCTAAAAATTTACTGCTCAAGTTTAGGTGATTTCCACAGCCGGATCGAATTAAATACCGCGCCGGGCTCACTTATCTGGTTCTGCTACTAATCTCGTGCTTAATCTTGTTCCCGTTTCGCATAGAGCAGATCCCAGACACCGTGACCCAATCTTTCGCCGCGCTTCTCAAATTTGGTCAGCGGGCGATAGTCAGGGCGCGGCGCATACTGCTCGGCAGCGACTGTGTTGGCAAAGCCCTCGGCGGCTTCAAGCACTTCCAGCATCTGCTCGGCATAGGCCTCCCAGTCGGTGGCCATATGCAGAATGCCCTTTGGCGCAAGCTTGTGACGAATCAGCTGAACAAATTCCGGCTGCACAATACGCCGTTTATTGTGCTTCTTTTTATGCCAGGGGTCGGGAAAATAGAGTTGCAGGCGGAGCAGGCTTCCGTCGGGAATGCACTCCTTGAGCACATCGGTGGCATCGGCCAGATAGACACGCAGGTTTTCAATGCCCTGTTCACGAGCACCGGCGATCAGGCGGCCCACGCCTGGCGGATGCACTTCAATGCCAATAAAGTCGAGTTCCGGCGCGGCGGCGGCCATCTGCAACAGCGAGTCACCCATACCAAAGCCAATTTCCACAACCAGCGGCGCCCTGCGGCCAAAAATAGCCTCGGCATCGATCGGGCCCTGTTCCAGACTCAGCCCGTAAAATGGCCAGCAGGTGTCAAAGGCGTTGCGCTGCCCTTCGGTCATACGGCCGGCGCGCACCACATAACTGCGAATAGGCTTGCTGCGATATTCAGGCCGCATTTCGGTTCTCGATTCGGGTTTACTGTCCATTAGTTCTCGGCATCGCTCTGTTTATGGGCGGTAAATAGCAGCAGCCAGCCGGCGATAAATGCCGTGCCGCCCAGCGGGGTGATCATTCCGAACATGCCTATGCCGGTAAAGGCAATCAGGTACAGCGAGCCGGAAAACAGCACAATGCCGAGCATAAAACAGCGCGCGGCCCACAGCAGCGAGGATGTTTGCAGCGGCAGGTTGAGAGCGGCGAGCAGTGCCAGGGTGTGAATAAAATGGTAGCGCACCGCGGTTTGGTAGGTTTCCATCAGTTGCGGGGTCAGCTGGTCTTTTATGCCGTGTGCGGCAAAGGCGCCCAACACCACGGCGAGTGCACCGCTGAGGGCTGTGAGTCGAATCCAGAGTAGTTTATCCATAGCAATAAAAAAGCCGCTCGCAGCGGCTTTTAATCTCATTCAGGTTGAAGTCAGGCTTCCATTATTCCGCGAACTTTTTTCATTGCGTTTTTCTCCAGCTGGCGAATGCGCTCCGCGGAGACGCCGTATTCGTCGGCCAGTTCATGCAGTGTTGCCTTGGCGTCATTTAACCAGCGGCGCTGGATAATATCGCGGCTGCGCTCGTCGAGATTTTTCACTGCGTCGACCAGGCGCGTGGTGTTGTCCACCTCCCAGTCGTCGTTCTCAGCAAGCTGCGCGGGATCAGTGCTGTTGTCTTCAAGGAAGAACACCGGCGCGTGGAAGTTGCTGCTGTCGTCATCGTCGCCAGCCGGCGCATCAAAGGCGGGGTCACGGGCGGTGAGACGCATCTCCATTTCCATCACGTCTTTAACCTGCACACCCAGATCGTCTGCCACCGCCTGAGCCTCGTCAGCGGTCAACCACTGCAGCTGCTTCTTGGCGCTGCGCAGATTGAAGAACAACTTGCGCTGGGCCTTGGTGGTGGCAATTTTGACAATGCGCCAGTTGCGCAGAATAAATTCGTGAATCTCGGCCTTGATCCAGTGCACCGCAAAGGAGACCAGACGCACGCCTTTTTCAGGGTTGAAACGGCGCACGGCTTTCATCAGGCCAACATTGCCCTCTTGAATCAGATCCGCCAGAGGCAGACCGTAACCGTTGTAGGAGCGGGCGATATGCACCACAAAACGGAGGTGCGACATAACCAGACGACGAGCTGCGTCGAGATCTTCTTCATAATAGAGCGCCTCACCGAGTGCGCGCTCTTCATCCAGAGTGAGAATGGGCACGGTCGCCGTTCCCTGAATGTACGCATTCAGGTTTCCGCCGGGGGCCATCCACTCCATTGTTTGAAGGGCTTTACTCATGTAGATCCTCTCATTGCTAACTTTGTGCGAACTTTTCGTTCGTCGGCCGCCTAGTTTAGCACCGTTTAAACGCTAAATGCCACAGGCTAAGGTCTTTAAAACCAAGCGCTTACGGGACATTTTAAACCTGATTCTAGATCCAGTTTGGCGATTTTCCAGCCTGTTTTCAGCTTGTTTTCAGATTGGTTTGATATTGCGCAAATGCTGCCCGACCGCGAGCCAGGCGCCAATCAAACCGACACTGCCGCCGATCAGCAACAGCGCCACAAATCCACCAAAACCGAGTCCGGTAATGCTGTATTGACTCTGGTACAAACCGGCCAGTTTGTCCACCGGTCCGGCCAGCCAAAACCCGAGCGAAGTCAATAAAATGGCCGCTACCAACGCCCCGAGCAGACCGTACAGCAGGCCGGTG
>JALRJD010000329.1 GCA_023255165.1 Porticoccaceae bacterium
GAGGGTGTCCGCCAGATCGACATTGACGGCAAAGCCATTACGCGCCAGATCAATGGCGGGCTGCATCACTTCTTTTAAACTCAACGCACCGTAATTGTGCTGGGCATAAACCAGGCCGGCGACGGTGCCCGGAACGCCCGAGGACTTAATGCTGTGACGCGCCAGCTGAGAATTGACGCTGGCGTCGTGATTAAGAAACATATCACGGTCGGCACCAGAGGGCGCCATTTCGCGATAATCCAGAGCTATGGTTTTTCCCTGTTCGGCGAGGTAGATCAGCATAAAACCACCTCCGCCTATATTGCCGGCCCGCGGCAATGTCACGGCCAATGCAAAACCTGTAGCCACTGCTGCATCGACTGCATTGCCGCCTTTCTCAAGAATTTGGGCGCCAACCTGACTGGCTAACAACTCCTGGGAGACCACCATTCCGCTGCGGCTAAATACCGGATGCGCTGTTGGCAGCGGATCGATAATCGGCGCCTCCGCAGCGAAGGTGCCACTGCTAAAAACCAACAATAAAGCCGCCATGCAACCAGCGCGCAGGCAAACGGAGGTGGTATTAGCTAAACGGTTTGGCAAACTGGACAGGTTTACTCTGGACATATTTTTTCTCGTTTTGTAACTGTCAGATATCCTTTGCACAGCTCGTTGTAGCAGAAGCTGTGCCCTCCCAGTCCGGATCAGCCGCAGCAGATAACTTCGCGCCGCGAAACTCCACTGCATGAACGCGACCGAAAGAGGCTCGAGTTGTAACAGGCTTGACGCTAAACCCTGCAGAGTCCCATGCCTGCAAATGCTGCTCAGTCCAGCCAGCACTCATCTCGGCATCAAAAGCGTCGAGGTTGACTACGCGCTGATTGCTGTCATTAATCGTACTTTCTGGATGGATCCGCGGCGCCGCCAGAGCAGCTCGCAGGCTTTTCCCTTGATCGATATAACGGGAAATCGTCTGCACAATCGCCGACGGAATACGAATACCGCCAGCGGCACCAAGTGCAGCAATAACCTTATCGTTGCGCGTGATAATCACCGGCGCAATTGAGGTGCGTGGTCGATCTCCGGGGGTCTGAATACCGGTTCTCAAATAACCACCCATGGTAGCTGCATAGACGAAACCCAGCTCGGGGGTGGCGACATTGGCGCCAAACACCGGGCCAAGAGTCTGTGTTACAGACACTGTCTGACCACTGCAGTCAGCGGTGACAAAATGCGAGGTATGAGCATCTGGAGTACCAATCCAGTCAGTTACGTATGCCGTGTGATCGGGGCGGTTTGACTGATCCGCCTGCGCCAGCTGGTTTAGCTGTGGCAGTCGAATAGATTTTCTGGCCTCCTTCGCCCACTGTGGATCCGTGAGCAATTCCAAATAACGCTCCTGGTAATCGCTGGACATAGCATCAAAACTCAACCCCAGTGCCTGACTGACCAATAGCGCCCAGCTGGCATCGCTCAATGCGGAGACATCGTAGAGATTAAGAATGCTCAGTGCTCGAACCACCAAACCACCCCCGGCCGGAGCGGCCAGGGTGTGGATTACCACATCTCGATAGGGCAAGCGGATATAGCGACCGGGCAAAACCTGATAATCAGCCAGATCCTGACCACTAACGAAACCGCCATTTTTCTCCATATCAGCGCTGATCAGACGTGCAATATCGCCTCGATAAAATGCATCGGCACCGCCTCTGGCGATGACACTCAGAGTTTGTGCCAATACTGGCTGGCTCAACAGATCCCCCGCAGCCGTTGACTCTGGCGCGACGCCAACATTATCACCAGATGGCCCGTGTAGAAAATGCTCTCTCATACCCGGGTCTGCACGCATTTTTTCTTGTTTGCTTTTATGTCGGGCCGCTTCGCCAGGCAGTAAGACAAATCCCCGCTCTGCATACTCAATAGCGGGCTGAACCAGCTCAGAAAAAGGTAGCTTGCCGTGGACACTGTGCATTTTCCAGAGCATGGCAACCAGGCCAGGCGTGGCCACCGTGGTGTACCCGGACTCCGGCATATTGGGTGAGGGCGTAAACCCGTCGGGGATTTCAGTCATGCCGTTATAGCCAACCATTGCGCCCGAAGGAAGTCTGACAAGCGCCTGAGCTCTGCCGCCAAGACCACTCATTGTTGGCTCGACAACTGACAACACAAGTGAAACGGCAATCGCCGCATCTACACTGTTGCCCCCGCGCCGATAGACTTCATCAGCGGTTTGAGTTGCCAACGGGTGGGCAGTGGCCGCCGCTCCGCGAGTTTGAATAGTTTGTTCAGGACTACCTGCCGTGACAGCCGACAGCAGTATACAAAAGCCAAAAAAATACCGGTTCTTTAGAATCATTTTTGCCCCCGGACCGCGAGCAGAACTTTTACCATGCCCTGTTGCATATTATTTACCACCTCACAGGTCGGACTTGGTTGGTAAAAAAGGGAGCCGAAGCTCCCTTTTAATCTAACAGTCAATGCGTAATCAGCAGATTACATATTGACTTTCAGGCTCAAGTAATAGTTTCTACCCAAATCCTGGTGCGCATCGGCAAAGAAGCCAAAGAAGCGATCGGCGGTGGGCGCCCTTTCATCTTCAATGTTTTTAACTGCAAACTTGACGCGCGCGCGGTTGTCACCGATTTTAAATTTGTAGTAGAGCGATGCATCCATTGTTGTCATCGACGGAACCACATATTCAGTGCCATCAGCCAAAGTCAGGCTGGACTGAATAAAGTCGCCCTTTTTCAGCGCAGTGATTGAACCACCCCAGTCACCTTTCGACCACAACAGTTTCAATGAGTGTTTCTCATCGTAGTTTCCGTCGATACCAAGCAGGTTACCAAAGCCGGTCAGATTGACATAGGCGGGGATGGCACCAGAGTCCTGAGCGGATTGAATCGTGCTAAAGGCACCGGTAGGAACCTGTTCGAAGGTATCGGTAAAGGAGGCGTTATAGCGCAGGCCAAAGTTACCCAGGTCACTTTCGAAGTCATAGCTTACGCCGATATCCTGGCCTTCAAGGGTGCGCTTGGCGAGATTGATGTATTCATCGAGGATTCGGTACGCTTCACCGACCGGGCAGATGCCGGCAGCGGCGAACAGCGCAAGATCATCTGCGCCAACTTCACTGATATCCTCTCTCACTGTGGCGGGGTTGCCAGCGAATGAGCCACAGTTGGATGTCCCGTTTTCAATAAGCAGTGCCAAATCCTGAATGGTATTGTTTTCACGTCCAAACAGGCCGATGGTTTTATCCTTCTCGATCTTCCACATATCGTAGGTGATCGTCAGACCCTCAATCTGGGTCGGCTGCAGAACAAAACCAATGGAGGTATTGGTTGACTCTTCGGGTTCCAACTTGTCTGCACCGGTCGCATAGCGCTGCATGGTCCAGTCATAGTCGCGTACATTTTTATCTCCACCCGCAATATATTGGTATACCGCATCTACAGTAGTTCCGAAACGCGCAACCTCGGCCTGATTAACCTGCACCAGATTTGGAGCTCGG
>JALRJD010000167.1 GCA_023255165.1 Porticoccaceae bacterium
ATGGCTGAGCAGCGTTTGATCTTTATGGAAGGCGCGCTTAAAAACAATATTGATAAAGACTTATCAGGCAACATATTTGATTTGATGGAAAAGTTTGCGGGATACGGTTTTAACAAATCCCACTCCGCAGCCTATGCTCTGGTCGCCTATCAGACCGGCTGGCTAAAACAACATTATCCGGCGCAGTTTATGGCCGCGACCATCTCATCGGATATGGACAAGACCGATAAGGTGGTGACCTTTATCGACGAATGCCGGGCGATGAATCTGGCGCTGTTGCCGCCGGATGTCAATCGTGGCCAATACCAGTTTAGCGTCGACAGTGAAAACAGCATTATTTATGGTCTCGGTGCCATTAAAGGGCTCGGGGAAGGGCCAGTTGAAAATATTCTCGCCGCTCGCAAGGAAGGTGGGCCGTTTAGAGATCTGTTTGATTTCTGCGCTCGCGTCGATGGCCGCAAGGTCAACAAGCGCGCAATCGAAGCGATGATTCGCAGCGGCGCCTTTGATGAGATTGGTCCCGATGGTTCGATTGGCTATCGCCGTGCAGTGATGCTGGCGGCCATGGATGAAGCGGTCAAACTGGCTGAGCAGCACGCGCGCAACACCAGCAGTGGTATGGGCGATCTGTTTGGCGAGTCGGTGGTGGAGAGCGCAGCCGATATTAACTACAGCAGTTATGGCGCCGCCCGCAGTCTGTCGGTACGCGAACGTCTCAATGGTGAGCGCGACACTCTGGGCCTCTATTTAACAGGCCACCCGATCGACGAGTACGAAGAAGAACTGCAGCGTATGCACCCCAACCGCATCTCGGCGCTGCGGCCGGGCAAAGAGGGCACCACGGTATCCGGTATGGTGGTGGCCATGCGAGTGATGAAAAACAAGCGCGGGGAGAACTTTGCCTTTCTTACTCTTGATGATAAGAGCGGTCGGCTTGAAGTCTCGGTGTTTGCCGAAAAGTTTAATGTCTACCGGGAAATTCTGGTTAAGGATGCGCTGCTGGTGGTGCAGGGTGGTGTTTCCGAGGATAGTTTTACCGGCGGCCTGAAAATGCTTGCCGAGTCGATTCAGTCGATATACGAGGCGCGCTGCAGCAAGGTCAAACGTCTGTCGCTATCGATTAACGGCAATGTCAGCGGCGATCAGTGGGTCGAAAGTTTGCACCGCTCAGTGAGCAATTACGCCGAGGGCAACTGTCCTCTGGAGATTGAATACAGCACTCCAAGCGCCAGCGGGCGACTCAAGTCTGGTAGTCAATGGCGGGTGCAGCCGAGGGATGAGCTGATTGGGTTGCTGCGCGAAGAATTTGGCAAACACAGTGTGACTTTGCACTATGATTAGCAGAAGCCCTTAGCGATTGGTAAAAGCCCTTAGCGGTTAATAAAAGCCCTTAGCGATTAGGAACAATCCCAAGGCTATTGCCAGAATGTTCAGGCCTGATAGACTCTGGCGAATATTTATTTAAGTGGTAGAATGCGCGCTCTTCCAGTTGAGCCAACGACACGAGATCTCA
>JALRJD010000349.1 GCA_023255165.1 Porticoccaceae bacterium
ATGCGCCTTGCAAAGCGGTATCACATCAAAGTCGCTTGTCTTTGCCTGACCATACCGATCACAGATGATGTGATGGGCATCGCTGGAGTTTGTCGCCGTTGGTGGTGGTCGCGTCTCCGCGCAGCTGCTCGGCGAAGCCCACCAATACGGCATTCCCGCTTATGAAGGCTACGGCCTCTCTGAATGCGCTTCAGTGGTCAGCCTTAACACCAGAACCGAGAGCGCCTCGGGAACCAGCGGTAAAGCTCTGCCGCACCTGACGGTCTCGGTTCGCAATGGGGAAATTCTGGTCTCGGGCAATGCCATGCTCGGTTATGCCGGACAACCTGACAGCTGGGGCCAGCAGACAATTGAAACCGGCGATATGGGCAGAGTTGACAGCCAGGGCTATATCACCATTAGCGGCCGTAGCAAAAACATGCTGATCTCCAGCTTCGGGCGCAATATCAACCCGGAGTGGGTGGAGAGCGAGTTGGTTGCCAACACCGTGATTGCCGATGCGGTGGTGTTTGGCGATGACCGCCCCCATTGTGTGGCGTTGCTTTGCCCCCGCGACCCGCAGCTTGGCGATGCCGCTATGCAAAGTATTGTCGATCAGGTTAATGCTGGCCTGCCCGACTATGCCCGGGTGGTGAACTGGCACCGGTTGCAACAGCCACTGCAGAGCCAGGCCGGATTGGTTACCGATAATGGCCGCCCGGTAAGACCGGCGATCGCGGTGCATTATCAGCAGGCGCTGGACAGCCTTTACCAGCCGCAGCAAGCACTTTTATAGCGCTAGTTTTTACGGCACTTGTTTTTACGGCACTTGTTTTTACGGCATTAGTTTCATAACACCAATAATTTAAAACAGACCGCACTTCAGGAACCCCAAAGATGACATTTTTTGATCAATTACAAGACGCAACCAGCAGCGAACGCGCTTCACTGTTTTCCGCACCGATTATCGAAAGCGCCCTGAAAGGCCAGGTCAGCCTCGAGCAGTATGTGGCCTTTTTGACCCAGGCCTATCACCATGTAAAACACACTGTGCCGTTACTGATGGCCACTGGCGGCCGCCTCAGCGAAGAGAAAGAATGGCTGCGCAATGCGGTGGCCGAATATATTGAAGAAGAGCTTGGCCATCAGGAGTGGATTCTCAACGATATCGCCGCCTGCGGTGGCGACAAGGAAGCGGTGCGCAACAGCCGCCCGAATATGGCCACCGAACTGATGGTCAGCTACGCCTATGACACTGTGCAGCGCGTCAATCCGCTGGGCTTTTTCGGCATGGTGCATGTTCTCGAAGGCACCAGCATCAGTATTGCCGACAGCGCCGCCGACAAAATTCGCGAGAGTCTGTCGCTGCCGAAAAAAGCCTTTTCCTATCTCTACTCCCACGGCTCGCTGGATCAGGACCACGTCGAATTTTTCAAAAACCTGATGAATCAAATCGACGATCCGGCCGAACAGGCGCAGATTATCCATTCGGCCAAGGTGTTTTACACGCTCTACGGTAATATTTTCCGCTCACTGACTGCACAACCGGCCTTGACGCTGGCGGCCGCTTAAGGGGGAAACCATGCAGTTAACGCATAAAAATATTCTGCTAACCGGCGCCGCTGGTGGGATTGGCCAGGCCATCGCAGCTAAACTCAGCGCCGCCGGTGCGAGGCTTTCGCTGGTCGGTCGCAACCCTGAAACCCTTGCCGCGACGCTGGCATCACTGACACCGCAACCCGCCGATCACCAAATGGTGGTGGCCGATATCAACAACCCTGAGGGACGCGCGACCATTGTCGAGCACTGTACCCGGCAGTCGGTGGATATAGTGATTAACTGCGCCGGAGTAATGGCCTTTGGTCTCTACGAAGAACAGGATCAAAGCAGCATTGAAGCGATGATCACCACCAATCTGCTGGCGCCAATGCTGCTCTGCCAGCAGTTGATCCCGCAGCTCAAACAACGATCTGAAGCGGCCATTGTCAATGTCGGCTCAATTTTTGGCAGCATTGGCCACCCCGGTTTTACCGGCTACTGCGCCAGCAAACATGGCTTGCGCGGCTTTAGCGAAGCCCTGCAGCGCGAGCTTGCCGACACATCAGTCAAGGTGGCCTACCTCGCACCCCGCGCCACCGACACAGAATTTAATTCGGCCGCCGTTGTCGCCCTTAACAAAGCTCTGGGCAACAGCATGGACAGCCCGGATCTGGTCGCGGCGGAATTGATAAGCCTGCTTGAAAACGATCAGCCACGCCGCTTTATGGGCTGGCCGGAAAAGTTGTTTGTCAAAATCAACGGGCTGTTCCCAAATATTGTCAGTGGCGCCTTAATAAAAAGCCTGCCGCTGGTAAAACAACACAGCAAATCAAACTGATCTCGAGGATTAAGCAATGACAGTCAAAACCCTGAAACAAAGCATGTTGGGCGCGGTTATACTGCTGACATTTAACGGCGCAGCACTGGCCGACGCCCATCACCACAGCGATCTGATGACCAGCATCGCCGAATTGCAAAAAGGCTGGGCCGAAGTAAACTACCAGAGCCAGGGCGACGAGCAGATAAGTGGTTTCGCCGAACTGGTGGCAGCAGCGGATGCTGTGGTGGCCGCCAACGCCGATGCCGCACCGGCTTATATCTGGCGCGGTATTATTGAGTCCACCTACGCGGGCGCTAAAGGCGGGCTCGGCGCACTGAAGCTCGCCAAAGCCGCCAAAGCCGATCT
The DNA here is from genome assembly GCA_023255165.1 of Porticoccaceae bacterium. Classification (GTDB taxonomy): domain Bacteria; phylum Pseudomonadota; class Gammaproteobacteria; order Pseudomonadales; family Porticoccaceae; genus HTCC2207. Next base: position 2,705 of record JALRJD010000349.1, read on the forward strand.
GGAAAAAGCGCTGGAGATTGAACCCGACGCCATGAACGGCTCGGCCTATACCAGTCTTGGCACGCTGTACTTTAATGTTCCGGGCTGGCCGATCGGGTTTGGCAGCGACAAGAAGGCCGAGAAACTATTGTTACAGGCCCTGACGCTGAATCCGGACGGCATCGACAGTAACTATTTTTACGCCAACTTTTTGCAGTCAAAGGGGCGTGACAGCGAAGCGAAAACGTTCTACCTGAAAGCACAGAATGCCGCACCGCGCGCTGACCGTCCGCTGGCGGATGCCGGACGACAGAAAGAGATCGCTGAAGCGCTGGCAACATTAAAAGCGGAATAAAAAATTCAAAAGCAGGTGCCATAAAACAGGCATGCGCAATAACAAGAGCCGGCGCAATAAGAAGGGCAGCAGATAATATGCAGATACTGGTGGTTGAAGATGATCAGGCATTGGCCGCGGGCCTCTGCACCGCTCTGCGTCGCCAAAATTATGCCGTCAACACTGTCAGCTCCGGCAAGCAGGCCCTGCATGTTATCCGCACCGAAACGCCGGACATAACCATTCTCGATCTCGGTCTGCCGGATATGGATGGCATCGAAGTGCTGAAGCAGGCGCGCAGCGAACAGCCGTCACTACAGATTCTGGTGCTCACCGCCCGCTCGCATATAGATCAAAAAATTATCGGCCTCGATAGCGGCGCCGATGACTATCTGGCCAAACCGTTTGAAATTCCGGAACTGCTCGCCAGGCTACGCGTGCTTGAGCGCCGTCTGGGCACCGCCACCAGCACAGAGATTATTGTCGGCGAGGTCACTCTGGATACCGCTACCAATCGCGTGCTGCTTCAGGGCGACGAGCTGGAACTGTCGCGACGGGAATTTATGTTACTGCGCAGCCTGATGGAAAATGTCGGTCGCGTGCAGTCACGCAATACCCTGGAGACACGGCTCTACAGTTGGGGCGAAGAAGTGGCCAGCAACGCACTCGAAGTGCACGTGCACAACCTGCGAAAAAAACTCGGCTCCGACTTTATTAAAACCGTGCGCGGTGTCGGCTACCGAGTCAACCAGCCATGAATTCCATTCGCATCTTTCTGGTGTCGACGATACTGGCACTGGTCACCCTGTTTGTGTTTGTCTCCGCGCTGCGCGGTTATGAATCGAGCATGCTGCAAGCGGAACAGTTGTTCGACAGCCAGTTAAAGGTTACCGCCAGGTTAATTGCCCGAATTCACGCCGACAACCCCGACAATCAAGGTTCGCCAGTCGATCTCGACGAAAATATCGCCTTTCAGGTCTGGCGTGACGGCCAACTGGTCGCTCGCTCCAGCAATGCACCAGAGGCTGCGATCGCCAAACAGCAACCGGGCTTTGGCTACTATAACTTTGCCGGCTACCGCTGGCGCACCCTCTCCTATTTCAGCGACGACCAATGGGTGATGGCTGCCGAGCGCAGCGATATTCGCTTTAGCCTGGCGGAAAATGTGATCACCAAATCACTGCTGCCAACACTGATTGGTCTACCTGTGCTGGGACTGTTGATCTGGCTGATTGTCACCCGCGGTATGCGTCCGCTGCGCAATTTGGCTCGCGAGTTGAGCGGCAAACAGGCCGACGATTTAAGACCACTGTCGACTGTGCTGCCAAAGCAGGAGTTGGCACAGATTATCGCCTCCACCAATGGACTGTTGCAGCGACTGGAATCGTCATTGCAGCGCGAGAAACAGTTCGCTTCGGATGCCGCTCACGAGCTGCGCACGCCGATCAGCAGCCTGAAAATTCAGTTGCACAATATGGCACAGGATCTTACCGAGCACCCGCAGGAGATTGCCCAGATTAACCAAACCGCCAATCAACTCGAACATGTAGTGGAACAGATTCTGGCCCTCTATCGCAGCTCGCCGGATCACTACAACGCCCAGTTTGTGCCCCTCGACCTGAGCGCCCTGACCCAGGATATTATCGCCGAAGAGTACGGCAGCATTGAGCGCAAAGGGCAGTCGATCGAGTTTCACGGCGACAGCCAGTTTATTCTCGGCGACCGTTTTTCACTCGGCACATTGATCCATAACCTGCTTGGCAACGCTAACAAATACACGCCTGCGGGCGGCCAGATTCTGGTTAGCGTCAGCCGCGACAGCGACGCCGTTGTGCTGCGTGTTGAAGACTCCGGCCCCGGCATTGCCGAAGACCAGTATCAGAGAGTGTTTCAGCGCTTTTACCGGGTCGGTGGTGACCGCCATCAATCCGGCGAGCCAGGCTGTGGTCTGGGTCTGGCGATTGTTAAACGTGTGGCTGATCTGTATCAGGCCAGCATTGATGTGGGACCCTCAACATTTTCCAGTGGCTGCGCATTTACCCTGCGCTTTAAAGCCGCTAATTAATCGGAAGCGGATTCAGAATGAAAGCAGCTGAGAATCAAAAAATAACAAAAAGGTCACTCTGTTCAGTATCAGTAGCAGCGGGAAAAGTAGCGGCAATCACACTGATCGCAAACGGGTTGCTGGTCGGTGCAGCCGTCGCCGCGCCACCGGTGATTGAACTCGAAATTCGCGATCATCTGTTCTATCCCGCTGAGTTTACCGTGCCCGCCGACACCAAAATTAAACTGTTGATTCACAATATGGATCCAACCCCGGAAGAGTTTGAAAGCTACGAACTCAACCGCGAAAAAGTTATTCCCGGCAACCGCCGCGCAGTGATTTTTATCGGCCCACTGAAACCAGGCACCTACCCGTTCTTTGGCGAGTTCTACCCAAAGACCGCGCAGGGAAAAATTTTGGTCCAATAAACGGCTAACCGAATATGCTTATTAACTCCGTTATTCTGATTCTCCAGGAAACCCTTGAAGCCGCGCTGCTGATCGGCGTGTTGTTGGCGATTAATGCACAGCTGCGCTGCCATCATCGCTGGCTGTGGTATGGGCTCTCGACTGGCGCCATTATCGCCGCGCTGTTCGCGCTTAATATGGGCAGCGTTGCCGAGTGGTTTGATTACGCCGGGCAGGAAGTTATGAACACTGTCATGCAGTCGCTTATCTGCCTGTTTCTCGCTGCGGCGGTGTGGCTGGTCTCCGGGCTCAATCGGTTTCAACTCGGCGCCTGGCAGCAATATGGCCACTATTTTGGGCGACTCTGCGGACTGATTATTATGCTCGCCGTGATTCGCGAAGGGCAGGAGATCATGCTCTACCTCGGCGGCTTTTTCAGCAGCGGCAAACATCTGCAACAGGTCACCATGGGCAGCATTATCGGTTTTGGCATTGGCGCCAGTTCCGGCATTCTGCTGTTTTATGGCCTGGTTGGCCTGCCCGCAACCTGGACCAAACCGGTGTCGTTAACATTGCTGGCGCTGTTCGCCGGCACCATGCTCTCTCAGTCGGCGCTACAGTTAACCCAGGTGGACTGGATTGAACAGACCGCGCCACTCTGGGACAGCTCCGCACTTCTCGCCGAAGATAGCCTGCTCGGTGAACTTCTCTATGCGCTGGTCGGCTACGAATCAAAACCCACCGCGGCACAGGTCGTCAGCTATATTGCCGGCGTCTGCCTGGTGTTGATCGCTGCGTTTAGGGGCAGTCGCTACAAAAGACAGCATCATTTAAAACAGCATCATTTAAAACAGCAAAGTGGAGAAACAGCTTAGTGAGACACCAGATAAGTATTATTTCAGCCCTGTTAGCTGGCTTTCTACTGAGTACTGTTACCGCGGCAGACGGCATAGTGATCGATAAGGTCTATCACCCCTATGTGCAGGCCACCGAGCAGGAGCTGGAGTTTAGAGCGGTTATTCAGGACAGTCAGAAATACTTCCCCGATGACAATCAGCTCTACCGTTTTGCCTATGGTCGCTCGCTGAATGATCGCTGGTTTGCCGAGATCTACCTGACCGGCGATCGCAATGAAAATGTCGGCTTTGATCTGCGCGCTGTCGAGCTGGAAATGAAATGGCAGCTTACCGAACAGGGTGAATACTGGGCCGACTGGGGCATGCTGTTTGAGGTATCGAAAACCATTGATGAAAATATCTATGAAGTGGCCGGCGGCGTGATTGTCGAAAAAGAGCTCGGCAACTGGAGCCACACCGCCAACTTTATTGTTGAGCAGGAGTGGGGAACCGATATTATCGACGAGATCGAATCGGCGCTTAATGTGCAGAGCCGCTACCGCTACAACACCTTTTTTGAACCCGGCATTGAGTTTTTCAAAGGCCAGGACACCTTTGCCATCGGCCCGGTCATCATGGGCGACCTGCGCTGGGGCATGCGACAAAAACTGCACTGGGAAACCGGCGCTATTTTTGCCCTCGACGAGAAGAGCCCCGACCTGACCCTGAAAGTTTTGTTTGAGTACGAGTTTTAAATAAAGGCTCTGAGCGCGTCTTCGCCCGACCAACCCCCTTGTCAGTCGCTTTTTGACAGGCGTCAATATTGTCCGCAACCATCGGCTTATAGTCCTCCTCACAGTCTTGTTAACGGCTGCTAAATTTTTATCAGGAGGAGTTTTTTATGAACCCGATTTTACGAGGATCAAACGGCAGGCCAGGCCTGTTTCAGCAGGACTTTAATGATTTGTTTCGCTCTTTTTTTGACAGACCCGCTGCATTTCTGGATGAAGACAGTAATGTTATCACCAGCCAGTGGGTGCCCTCGGTTAATATCCGCGAGAACGACAAAGAGTTTATTATCAGTGCCGACCTGCCCGGCGTGAACGCCAAAGATGTGGAAGTCAGTATGGACAATGGCATTCTCTCAATCAAAGGTGAGCGCAGGCTGGAGAAGAGCGAAGACTACAACGGCTACCATCGCACTGAATGCACTCACGGCTCATTTCATCGTCGCTTTAGTCTGCCCGATTCGGCGGACCCGGACAAAATTGTCGCCAAAGATCGCGACGGTGTGCTGACTATTACCATGGGTAAACGGGAAACCTCCAAGCCCAAATTAATCAGCATTCAGTCATAGACTTGTAAATGCGCCGGGAGGCCCCTTTTGATAGCGGCCCGTTGTATCAGCAGAGAGATTGATATAACCGGCAGTATTGATCGGCGCTATGTTCCCAGGAAAAATTTTCCCGCATCCCGGCGCGCTGTAGTTGGCGCCACAACAGCAGATTGTCGTAGACGAACGCCAGTCGTTGCAGCGCCTCCAGCAATGCACTGCTGCTGAAGTCCCAAAATAACAGTCCGGTAGCGTCGGCAATATCTTCGGTATAAGGTGGTATATCAATAATGGTATCGGCCAGACCACCAACGCCGTGGGCTACCGGAACGGTGCCGTAGCGCTGGGCATACATCTGGGTCAGCCCGCAGGGCTCATAGCGCGAGGGAATTAACAGCGCATCGGCGCCGGCGATAATCATATGAGCGATTCGTTCGTCGTAGCCAATCCGCACCCCCACCCTGCCGCGATATTTTGCGGCCGCCGCCTGCAACTCTATCTCAACACTTTTCTCGCCACTACCTAGCACCACCATATCGAATCCGGACTCGATAATTCGCGGCAGCGTTTCAAGAATCAGGTCAATGCCCTTCTGCCCGGTCAGGCGCGACACTACCCCAAGCAGCGGGCGCTCATTGTTATTGCCGTTGCTATTTCCATTGCCGTAACTGGAAATATGAAACTCGCTCTGCAGCGCCAGTTTATTGAAAATTTTTCGATGCAAACTGCTGGCGCCATAGAGGGTTTCAATAAAACAATCATTGCCCGGATCCCAGAATTTGGTATCTATGCCGTTCACGATACCGTGAAAACGGTCGCCGATTGTTCGCAACAGACCATCGAGCCCGCAGCCAAATTGCGGCGTCAGCACTTCACGGGCATAACCCCGGCTCACCGTGTTAACCGCATCGGCAAAGACAATAGCGGCTTTCATAAATGACATCTGACCGTAAAATTCCAGTGCCCGAAAATCCCACAGCCGCACACCATCGATCACCTCGGGCAGTTTCAAAGCCTTGAAGTCCGCTTCGCTAAACAGTCCCTGGTAGGCGAGATTATGAATTGTGAACAGTGACCTGGGGCGCGATTGATAAACCCTCAACAACATTGGCACCAGAGCGGTATGCCAGTCATTGCAGTGCACCAGATCCGGCTGCCAGGCGAGACCGGCACGGTCGGTGGCAATCAGGGTGACAATGCGACAAAACAGCCCAAAGCGCTGGGCGTTGTCCTCCCAACTGTGATCGGCAAACTCGCCGTAGGGACCGCCGGGACGATCAAACAGCGCCGGACAGTGCACCAGATAAACTTGCAGTTCAGTATTTTTCAGGCTGGTTTTCAGCAGGCTGACATCATAGCCCTGAATGCTGGTATTGATTTGTCCCACCGGTTTGAGATGGCTGAGGCCATCCAAGACGGCGCGATAAGCCGGCAACACAATGCGCACTTTGTGGCCCTGATGGTGCAGCGCGAGAGGCAGGTTATAGGCCACATCGGCGAGACCGCCGGTCTTGATCAGCGGGTAGAGTTCACTGCAGGCAAAGAGGATATTCATCGCGCTAGCCGCTCCCCCTGTCGGCACTTTGGTCGGCACTTTGGTCGGCACTTTGGTCATGACTTTGGTCAGCAACCTTTTTTAACACAATGCCCGCCAGCGGCGGCACCACCAGGGCCAGTGAATGTGGCCGCCCCATCCAGGGAATTTTATCGCTGCGCACCAGACCCGCATTGCCAACATTGCTGCCGGCATAAAATTGGGAGTCGGAGTTGATCAATTCACGATAGCAACCCGGTTCGGGAACACCGATACGATATTGATAGCGCGGCTGCGGGGTAAAGTTAAGCACCACCACCAGGGTTTCGCGGTCCGATTTGCGCAGATAACTAAGCACTGATTGCTCGCTGTCATGGCACTCAATCCACTCAAAGCCACAGCCATCAAAATCGTGGTAATAAAGCGCGGCGTGACGGCGATAGAGATAGTTGAGATCGGTGACCAGTTGACTGACACCGCGGTGGCGCTCCGCCGAGAGCAACTGCCAGTCCAGCGGATGCTGTGAATTCCACTCCCGGCGCTGGGCAAATTCCGCGCCCATAAACAGCAGTTTTTTACCCGGCCAGGTATACAGATATAAATAGAGCAGGCGCAGATTGGCAAACTGCTGCCAGTCATCTCCTGACATTTTTTCCAGCAGCGACTTTTTTCCGTGCACCACCTCATCATGGGAAAGCGGCAGCACAAAGTTTTCATGGTGGGCATAGAGGGCACTAAAGGTCAGCAACTGGTGGTGGTAGCGGCGATAGATCGGGTCTTTACCCATGTAGAGCAGACTGTCGTGCATCCAGCCCATATTCCATTTCATCGAAAAGCCCAGCCCGCCGACCCAGCTTGGACGGCTTACCTGTGGCCAGGCCGTCGACTCCTCGGCAATCATCATCACGCCGCGAAACTGCTGGTGCACCACGTCGTTGAGTTCGCGCAAAAAGGCGATCGCCTGGAGGTTTTCATTGCCGCCGTACTGATTGGGCAGCCACTCGCCAGGCTCGCGGGAATAGTCGAGATAGATCATTGAGGCCACGGCATCGACGCGCAGGCCGTCGACATGGAATTCCCGAAACCAGTAGAGCGCATTGGCAAAGAGAAAATTTTTCACCTCATTGCGCCCAAAGTTAAAGGTCAGGGTTCCCCAGTCCGGGTGTTCCGCCAACCTCGGGTCGAGATGTTCATACAGCGCCGAGCCATCAAATTGCGCCAGACCGTGATCATCTTTGGGAAAGTGGCCGGCCACCCAATCGACAATCACGCCGATATTGTAGCGATGGGCGCAGTCGATAAAGTAGCGCAGATCATCGGCACTGCCGAAGCGACTGCTCGGCGCATAGTAACCAGTGCACTGATAACCCCAGGATTCATCCAGCGGGTGCTCGGCAATTGGCATTAATTCGATATGGGTAAAGCCGAGCTCTTTAACGTAGGGTATCAGCTGATGCGCCAGCGTCTTCCAGTTTATAAATTCGCCATCGGCGCCGCGCTGCCAGGAACCGGCGTGCAACTCATAGATTGAGAGTGGCGCATGCTGCCAGTTCCAGCGCTGACGATATTCCTGCCACAGCTGATCAGACCAGTTAAAGTTGCTCTCGCCGTCGACAATCGAGGCAGTGTTGGGCCGCAGTTCCGCACGCTGGGCATAGGGGTCGGCCTTGAGCGCAATCTCGCCGCTGCCGCTGTGGCGAATTTCGTACTTGTAGCGTACATCAACACCGAGACCGGGAATAAACAGCTCCCAGACGCCACTGCTGCCGCGGCAACGCATGGAGTGAACTCGGCCATCCCAGTTATTGTGATCGCCGACCACGCTGACCCGCTCGGCATTGGGCGCCCAGACCGCAAAAAGAACACCGTTGATATGATCAACCCGGCGCAGGTGGGCGCCCAGTTTTTGATAGATATGTTGATGCGAACCCTCGGAGAACAGATGCAGATCCAGATCGCTCAGCTGCGGCGCAAAACTGTAGGGGTCGCAGGTGTACTGGCTGTCGCCTTTAGCGTCCTGCCAGCGAATCAGATAGTGCTGCGGAATAATCTCTGTGCCGATCCACTCGAAAAGGTCGCTGTCGCCAACGCGCCGCATCGGCAGCGATGGCCCCTCTATGGAAGCACTGCGAGCGCCGGGCAGCAGGGCGCGGACCCGCCAATGGCTATCTGCAATCCAGTGGCGGCCAAGAATAGTAAAGGGGTCGTGGTGACGCATTGCCAACAGCCGCTGCATTGCTTCGGTCGCGGTCCCTGCAGCGGCTAAAATCCCTGCAGCGGCTAAAGGGGGCGCTTGGTCGTTAGAGGATGAACCGGTCAGCTCGCTACCGATTTCGCTACCGACTGCCCTATCGATTTCGCTATCAATTTTTCTATCGGATTCTCTATCCAACGCTCTATCTGACTCGCTATGCAACGCTATACCTGGCCGTTTATTTCGACTACCAAGTCTTTCCAGACTGTTCAGACCTGAGTCCGATATGTGTTTGATAGTGGAATCCTAGACCATTAATGGCATTGGTGCATGGTGACCGGTAACCGCTTTTAACATGCTCTCTGTGCGTTGAAATGGCAGCTCGGAATGTTCGGCGGAATTGGCCCTGGCGATAATATCCCCGGAACTGATTATACCGGCCAGGGTGCCGTGGCTGTTGACCACCGGCAGTCGGCGCACACCGTGCTCACGCATAAGATCCAGCGCCGTTTGCACATCATCTTCAACATGACATTTGTACAACAGCTGGTTGCTGCTGATATCTTTTGGGGTTAGCTCCCACAGCGCCTTTTGTTGCAGCGCCGCGCCCATGGCAATATCGCGATCGGTGATCATGGCGATGGGGCGGTGCGCTTCATCCACCACCGGCACCACGCCACAATCGTTATTCCACATGGTCATCGCCACTGAGTTCAGCGGCGTGCTCTGGGTGCAGGTCGAAACCTGATTGTTCATCACTTCTTTTACGTTCATATCGATTGACTCCTGTTCATGCGCCCGCGGCTGCGAACACTCGATCCATCGTCTGCAAAATTAGACAGGGGAGTATTGATCCGAATCAACATATCAAAGCCCAGTCAATGGTGAAATTTTTGCGGCTCTCGGGATAACTTTTCAGGCCAATCAAAGGACCACAAATGAACCAGATTATCGTCAACAAAAACTGGACCCCGGGAGCCATCACTGAAACCGGCAACAGCCGTTTTGTCAGTCGCCTGACCAAAAATACGCTCGGTCTGATCCTCGCCGGCGGCTGTGGTTCGCGACTCAATCAGCTAACCCGCTGGCGCGCCAAACCGGCGGTTCCCTTTGGCGGCCAATTCAGAATCATTGATTTCGCCCTCTCCAACTGCGTCAACTCCGGCATTCGGCGTATCGGTGTGCTCACGCAATACAAGGCGCACTCACTGATTCGCCATATCCAGCGCGGCTGGGGATTTCTGCACGGCGAGTTCGATGAATTTGTCGAGTTGCTGCCCGCCCAGCAACGCCTGGAGAGCTGCTGGTATCTGGGCACTGCCGATGCGGTTTATCAAAACCTGGATATTATTCGCAATCACAACCCGCGCTATGTACTGATTCTGGCCGGCGACCATATCTATAAAATGGATTACGGCCCGATGCTCGCCTACCACGTTGAAAAAGGCGCCGAACTGACCATTGGCTGTATCGAGATGCCGGTGGAGCAAGCCAGCGACTTTGGCGTGATGCGTGTTGACCTGCAACATCGGGTGACCGACTTTAGCGAAAAGCCCGAGCAGCCCGCGACCCTTCCAGACCGACCGGATCGGGCGCTGATCTCGATGGGCATCTATATTTTCGACAGTCAGTTTCTCACCGAACAACTGATTAACGACGCCGACAATATTGATTCACAGCACGACTTTGGCCGCGACCTGATTCCGGCACTGATCGGCAACCATCGGGTCTATGCCTACCGCTTTCAGGATGTCGACCAACAGCGCCCGGCTTACTGGCGCGATGTGGGAACAGTGGACGCCTACTGGCGCTCCAATCTCGAACTGATCGGCGTAACCCCGGAGCTCAATCTCTATGATCGCGAATGGCCAATCTGGACCTATCGCGAACAGACACCACCGGCAAAATTTGTCTTCGACGAACCCCATCGCCGTGGCATGGCTATCGACTCGATGATCTCCGGTGGCTGTATTATCTCCGGCGCCATTATTCGTCACTCACTGTTGTTCAATAATGTCAGCGTCGATGAAGGCAGCCGCGTTGAAAATTCGGTGATACTGCCGGAAGTGCGTATCGGCAAACAGTGCCAGATCAAAAATGCCATTATCGACAAGGGCGCGGTGCTGCCCGACAACACAGTGATTGGCGATAATCCGCAGCGGGATGCCGAGCGTTTTTATGTCAGCCCAGGGGGCGTGGTGCTGGTTACGCCGGATATGCTCGGCCAGGTGCTTCACCATGCCCGCTGATACTGCCGACAGCAAGTCAATCGAGAATACATCCACCGAGAGTACATCGACCGAGAATACATCGCCCGAGAGCACGTCATCTGAGCGCAGGCCACTTGATATTGTGTTCTGCTGGCATATGCACCAGCCGGAATACCGCGACCCGATCAGCAAAATCTGCGAGCGCCCGTGGAGCTATCTGCGCGCAATCAAAGACTACACCGATATGGCCGCCCATCTTGAGCAGGTGCCAAATGCCCACGCAGTGATCAACTTCAGCCCCCTGCTGCTGCGACAAATTGACTATTACAGCGAACAGCTCAACCATTATTTCACTCACCAGCAGCCACCTTCGGATCCGCTGCTGGCAGCACTGATTGAACCGACCATCAAGAGCGATCAGAACTACCGCTATCAGCTGGTCAAACAATGTGTCGATTTCTATAACACCAATATTGGCCAGCACTTTGAGCCCTGCGTTGCACTGCACAATATCGGCCGCCACATCCTCGATAACGCCAGCCATATGACCTATATCTGCGATGGTTTTTTCACCGATCTGCTGGTCTGGTTTCATCTCACCTGGCTCGGCGAAACCGTGCGCAGAGATGACCCACGGGCGCAGAAACTGATTGCTCGCGAGCGCCATTATTCAATGTATGAACGCATCCAACTGGTAAGAATAATCAGCGAACAGATCAGCCAGATAATTCCCCGCTACCGCGCCCTGGCCGAGCGCCAGGTGATCGAACTGGCAATGACCCCTTACGCTCACCCGATCGCCCCGTTGCTGCTGGATTTAAACAGCGCCAGACAGGCGACGCCCCATATAGTGATGCCCAATGCAACAGAATACCCCGGCGGCGAGGAACGCCTGCGCTGGCATATCGATCGCGGCAGAGAACTGTTTATCAAACACTTTGGCTCGGCGCCAGTGGGCTGCTGGCCCGCCGAGGGGGCAATTGACGACGCCACATTAAAGGTTCTCAACCACAGCCAGTTTGCCTGGACTGCCAGTGGCGCCGGGGTGCTGAACAACAGTCTGAAAAACGCGCACTCAGACGATACCATGCAGCAACAGAATCCGGATACCGCGCCCTATCAGAGTTACTCGGTTGGCGATTGCGCCATTCGCTGTTTCTTTCGCGACGACCATCTCTCAGACCTGATCGGTTTCACCTACTCCTCATGGCATGGTGATGACGCAGTCGCTAACCTGATCAGTCATCTGGAGGAGATTGGTCGGCGCTGCAGAGAAGGGCCTGAACAGCTGCCGGATGCACTGGTGGCAATAATTATGGATGGCGAAAATGCCTGGGAACATTACTACAAAAATGGCTTTTTCTTTTTGCGCGAACTCTACCGACGGCTGGCTGAACACCCTGACCTCAATCTCACCACCTTTGCAAAATGCCTTGACCGCCGATGCCAACATCTCGACCACCTCACCGCTGGCAGCTGGGTTTACGGCAATCTCACCACCTGGATTGGCGACGCCGACAAAAACCGCGCCTGGGATATGTTGATCGATGCCAAACACAGTTTTGATCAGGTGATGCAGGGCCAGTCACTGGGTAAGGAGGAAAAACGGGCGGCCGAATATCAACTGGGAATCTGCGAAGGGTCGGACTGGTTTTGGTGGCCGGGACCGGATAACTCAGCGGAGACAATTGCCGCCTTTGACCAGCTTTTTCGTATGCACCTGCAAGCTCTCTACACAATGCTGGATATTCCCGCGCCGGATTATCTGCACCACCCTTTTACCCGGGCACTTGCCAGCGACCGATCCAAAGATGCCGAGAATCGCTACAGCGGTGTTATGCGCAAGGCCAATTAGACTCGCCAATAACGCGAATGGTTAATCAGGTTAAAGCACAGGAACCAAACCCTATGGACAACAGTGCTTCCGCCGAGCCCCGAAAAATAGCGGGATCTCAAGAGCCGGTTTTGCAAACCCGTCGGGCTGGTGTGCTGCTGCCAATTACCGCACTTTCTGCCAGCACATCGGCCACCACAGCCGACGCACCCGGCTGTGGCGTATTTGATATGGCCTGCAGGTTTATCGACTGGATCGCCAGCGCCGGTTTTAGTGTCTGGCAACTGCTGCCCATGGGCCCAACGCAAATTGATCGCTCGCCCTATTTGTGTCTCTCTTCCCTTGCCGGAGAGAGTCAGTTTATCGGGCTGCACTGGCTGTACAAAATCGGCCTGCTGGAGAAACCACCAACTGTCTCAATTCAACCAGCACAACCTGCATTGGCGAGCAGCGGTCATAGTCTGGCCGTGAAAACTGCCCACCATCAGTTTCAGCAGCTTGCACCGGACCATCATTTGCACTGTTCCTACCAACAGTTTTGCGAGCAGACGCGGCAATGGCTGCCCGACTTTGCCCTGTTTATGGCGCTGCATCGGCAACACAACCAGAGCTGGCAGCAATGGCCCGCTGCGCTGCGCGACCGCGATCCCGAGGCGCTGGCCGCCAGCCAGGAGCAACTGCATGAACAGATTGCCCTGATCCAGTTTGCCCAGTTTCTGTTCTTTCAGCAGTGGTCGGAGATTCGCGATTATGCTCGGCATAAAGGTGTTTTTCTGTTTGGCGATATGCCGCTGTTTGTCGCTCACGACAGCGCCGATGTCTGGGCTAACCGCGACTATTTTAAACTTACCGCCGATGGCCAGCCGCAGGTGGTCGCCGGTGTGCCAGCCGATTATTTCTCGCCCACCGGGCAGCGCTGGGGCAATCCGCACTACCATTGGGACAACTTGCAGCGCGACCACTTTTACTGGTGGCTACAGCGGTTACAGGTGCATGTAAATATGTTTGATCTGCTTAGAATTGATCACTTCCGTGGCCTTTGCAGTGCCTGGGAAATTCCGGCAACCAGCCCCACCGCCGAGAGTGGCCACTGGCAACCCGCCGCCGGGGAACCACTGCTGGCGGCGCTGACAGAATATTTATCGAGTACTCAGCCGCAGGTTCTTCACCCTCAATCACAACTTCCCCTGGTGGCGGAAGATCTCGGTTTAATCACCCCGGAGGTGATCAATCTGCGCGATCAATTTAATCTGCCTGGCATGGCGGTGTTGCAGTTCGCCTTCGATGGCGGCAGTGACAACCCCTACCTTCCGGAGAATCTTAAAACCTGGTCGGTGCTCTATACCGGCACCCATGACAACGACACCACACTGGGCTGGTTTCTCGGCCTGTCCGAGCAACAACAGAAACAGGTGACCGATTATCTGCACTGCTCTGTCGAGCAGATGCCACAGGCGCTGGTCGAAGCCGCGCTTGTCTCAAGGGCGCAGCTGGCGGTGATTCCGCTGCAGGACATTCTCGGGCTCGGAGCGGGCAATCGCATCAATACGCCGGGCACGGTGGGCAATAACTGGCTCTGGCAAATACAGTGGCAACAGTTAACCGAGGCCATCGCGACACAATTTTTATCGCTCAATATCGCCAGCGGACGCTGCCCAAACCGCGCCGCGTTCTAAGCTGGTGTCTGGTGTTTTTGCACTGCTTTCGCCATCCATGCGGCGAACTAAAATTGCGAAAATTGACAGCCATCAAGCCATCCTCTGGCGGCGACTGTTTTGATAGTTCCGCGGTAAAAATGCACATCAGGGCCATCAGCGGAGCATCGACCATGAAAAATATTGCCATCAACGGACTGGGGCGTATCGGCCGATTGATCTTGCGGCGTTATCTCGAAGGCGGTTACAACAATTTCAATATTGTCGCCGTCAACGATCCAATGCCCGCCGACAATCTGCTCTATCTGCTCAAATACGATTCGGTGCACGGGCCGCTGCATCACCCAGCCAATGTCGAAGCCAACCACCTGATCGTCGGCGAACAGCAGTTTGCCCTCTACCAGCGCAGCGAGCCGGAAAAGCTGCCTTGGGACGAACTGAAAATTGATTTTGTTATCGAGAGCAGCGGCCATTTCTGTCGCCACGCCAGCGCCATGCTGCATGTCGAGGCGGGCGCCGGTGGGGTGATTATTACCGCGCCTTGCAAGGACGCCGATATCACGCTGGTGATGGGGGTCAACGACGACCAGTACGATGCGGATCAGCACCAGATTATTTCCAATGCCTCCTGCACTACCAACTGTCTGGCTCCGGTGCTCAAGGTGCTGAACGATGCCTATGGTATTGAGCGCGCGCTGGTCACCACGGTTCACGCCTACACCTCGAGTCAAAGTCTGGTCGATGCACCCGCGGGCAAGCAACACCGCGGGCGCGCCGGCGGGCTGAATATTATCCCCACTTCAACCGGGGCCGATGTCTGCACGGTTCAGGTGTTGCCGGAACTCAAGGATCGCTTGATGGCCCTTGCCCTGCGAGTGCCGGTGGCCAATGTTGCGCTAATTGATGCGACTGTCGAATTGAAGAGTAGTGAGTTGAGAGGTGGTGGCTTTAGGAACGCAGAACTGACTGCGGAGGATATTAATCAATGCTTCAGAGAGGCTGCCGATGGCGCCATGCACCAGATTATTCAATACAGCGACGAGCAACTGGTCTCCAGCGATATTATCGGCAACCCCCACTCAGCCATTATTCACGGTCAGGCAACCCGAGTACTGCAGGGCAATATGATCAATCTGTTTGCCTGGTACGACAATGAATATGGCTATGCCTGCCGCTGTCTGGATATCACTGAAAGACTTTGCCTGCAGCGTTTGCAGGTCGAGCCGGTGGTTTAGATACTGTTTATTTCGAGGATTTTTTTATGTTATTTTTTTCACTATTTGACAAATTTTTTACCCGGGAATGGTCGCGAAAAGCACAAGCAAAACCATCGATCGCGGCACTGTTATTGTTGTCGCTTTTGTTACCCACTGCGCTACTCAGCGGCTGCGCCTCGAAAGTGCAGCAGGATGTGGTCACCTTTCACGAGGGGCTGCTGCCGCGGGGCGAGACCATCGCCATTGAGCCGATGGAGGATATTGCACCGGGAAGCCAGGAATTTCGCCACTATCGCACATTGATTGCCGACAAACTGAGCCAACTGGGTTACCAGCCGGTGGAGTCGGGCAAGCCCTCCATTCTGGTGGCCAGAGTCAGCTACTCGGTCAGTGATGGTCAGACCCGCATCCGCAGCGACCACCACAATTATGTGCGTTACCATTTTTATTATGGCCACTATCTCGACCCTTTTTATTATGGCTTTTACGATAACTGGCCCCCGGAGCAATACAGCTACACGGTCTATAACCGCAAGCTGATGATGAATATTGCCCGCACCACTTCCAATGAAATTTTATTTGAAGGTCGGGTGCAGAGCATTGGCAGGGAGAAGGAAATTGCCGAGGTAATGCCCTATATGATCACCGCCATGTTTAATAACTTCCCTGGCGAAAGTGGCATCACCAAAGTGGTAACGATCGAAAAAGAGTAGCTTAAAAAGTCCTAAAGCCAGAGCATGCGCCCCATTTCAAAGGGGTGACTGAGCAACTGGTGATAGGGGTAGAGCCGCAGGCGATACTGTTTCAGACCGCAGTCGATCGGCGTCCATTGTACCGAGAACAGGGTTGCTGACTGTGACCCCTGATCTCTGTTTTCCGGCTCCTGCTTAAGCTGTTGCAGACGAATGCAACTGTCGGCGGCGAACTGTTCGTGGGCAAATTCGCCGACCAGACATTCCACCAGAATATCCTCAGCCTGCAGACCGTTGAGATTCACTGCCACAGTCAAGGTGACGGTCTCGCGCAGATGAATCTCCTCAAGCGGCTGCTCCACACAGCGAGCACTGACACCGGGCCAACTCTCGGCAACCCGTTTTTTCCATGTCGCCAGACTGTCTGCCTGGCCCTGCCCAGCGAGCCTTGCACCCTGCCGAGCCGCACTCAGGTAGGGTAATTTAATGTAGTCGCAGACCATTCGCTCGGCGCTAAAGCGCGCAATGGTCGAGGCCATCGAGGCTTTCGACATCGCCACCCAGCGCGCTGGATATTTTTTATTGCCACGCTGTTGCCAGGCCGGAATTGCCTGGTTTTGCAAGATATTGAGAATATCAATCGCCTCCTGACGATCGCGATAATCAGCGCTGTAGTCCGGATCATGGGGTGCCACCGCCCAACCATTTTCGCCGTTGTAGCCCTCATCCCACCAACCGTCGCGGATACTCAGATTGACCACCCCGTTAACCGCCGCTTTTTGACCTGATGTGCCGCAGGCTTCCATTGGATACTGCGGCGTGTTCAACCAGATATCACAACCGGACACCAGTGCGCGCGCCAGGGCAATATCATAGCCCTCAAGCAGAATAATCCTGCCAATAAAGCGCGTTTCCAGTGAACGCTGGTAGAGCTGTTTGATAATCTCCTTGCCCTCGTCATCATTGGGATGGGCCTTGCCGGCAAAGACAAAAATCACCGGCCGTGTGACATCCCTGACCAGTTCGGCCAGGCGCTCGAGTTCCAGGAACAGCAGCCCGGCGCGTTTATAGCTGGCGAAGCGCCGGGCAAAACCAATCAACAGCAGCTCGTTATCCGGCTGCAGCAGACAGTGGGTGCTGCGTTCAATCAAGGCCTGGCTGAGGCCATTGCGCTGATGCTGAATTTTTAAGCGGGTGAGAATTTCACCCAGCAGACGTTTTTTGATACTGCAGTGCACCGCCCACCAGGTGTGGTCGTCCACCTCCTGCAACTGCTGCCAATAATGGTTGTTATGCAATTGCTGACGCCAGGTGGGCAGTTGCTGATCAAACAGCTCGACCCAGCGCTTGTGAATAAAACTCTCCACATGCACGCCATTGGTAATGTAAGTGATGGGGTTTTCGGCGGCATCGATTTGCGGCCACATGGTCTGCTCCATGCGCGCGGCAACATCGCGGTGAATGCGGCTGACACCGTTGTGAAAACGTGAGCAGCGCAGCGCCAGTGCGGTCATATTAAACTGGTCGTGTCTCTCTACCGACTGGCCCAATTGAAACAGGCGCTGACTGTCGATGGGCAGGTCCCGCAGAAAAGCACTGAAGTAATGCTCGACAACCGAGCGGTCAAAGTGGTCGTGCCCGGCGGCGATGGGCGTGTGGATGGTAAACAGGGTTGAAGCCGCAACCTGTTCCAGCGCCGCTTCAAAATCATGATGGTTTTTTTCACCATTACCGCCTTCAATCCCGTTGTGTAAAATCTGCCGCGTGCGTTCAATCGCCGAAAATGCCGCATGGCCCTCGTTGATATGCCACACCGTTGGCTTTATTCCCATGGCCTGCAGCGCTCGGGCGCCGCCGATGCCCAAAATCATTTCCTGCTGCAGTCTAATAGTGCGATCTCCGCCATATAACTGTCTGGTGATCTGACGATTTTCAGAACTGTTTTCGGCGATATCCGAGTCGAGCAAAATTAACTGAATGCGCCCCACCGCGACGGTCCAGAGTTTGATTGTCACCAGTTCCTCGGCGATTGGCAGCGCGACACGCAGTGGCTTACCGGCGCTGTCGGTAACCTGTTTAATCGGTGAATCACAAAATGACTGACAACCGTAGTGAGCAATCTGGTGACCCTCGGCATCAATAATCTGGGTAAAGTAACCCTGATGGTAGAGCAACCCCACCGCAACCATGGCCACCCCCATATCGCTGGCAGCCTTGCAGTGATCGCCGGCAAGAATCCCCAAGCCGCCGGAGTAGATCGGGAAGCTTTCATGAAAGCCGAACTCGGCACAAAAATAGGCAATCAATGTGCCCGCTGGCAGCAGATCTTCCGCCTCTACCTGCCTCACCGCCGGATTGCAGTAATCGTGAAACCATTTGATCACCCGACGATATTTTTTCAGGTACTTTCGATCTTTGGATGCAGCCAGCAAAATCGACTCATCGACCCGGCGCAGAAACAGTGAAGGGTTGTGGCGGCAGGCGGACCAGAGCTCCTGGTCAAGCAGTACAAACAGTTCGCGTATCGGGCTTTTCCAGCTGTAGAGCAGATTTTCCGAAAGCTCTTCCAGCCCTGCGATGGCGTCGGGAATCCGTGGTTTAACCTCGAGACTGAATTCTGTGATCTGCATAATCGAACCGGGCTTTTTATTCTCTGGACCGAATATTCTCTGAACTGGCCGCGCCCATTGACTCTAAAAGTCGGCTGCGAAATGAAACTTGATGCCGATCAAGATGCTATTTCATAGCGCGAAACTGTTTTTTGCAGAGAGCCGCCAACCCCGCGCCGAACACTGGATATCAATTGTTTCGTCGTCTATATCTTTATTCAACCAAGAGCTTCACTTAGTCAAGAGCTTTACTTAGTCAAACTGACTTATCCGTACAGACAGGGTTGGAACATAGCCATATTGCAACCTGCCTATCTGTACCGCATTTTTTGCCCTCTCAGGAACACCTTGAGACCGTGATTGATACAGGTATTGTTATGCAGGAAGGCACAGACATCATCATGGACTATCTCGAGCTGCCAAAACCCATAGCACTTGTGCTTGATGCCGCCGGGAATATCGAACATCTCAGCGCCGACGCCTGCACTCTGTTGGGTTATTCACCGCAGGAACTGTTGGGCGTCAACTGGATATCCCTGTGCCTGCCGGACTCCTGGCAGCTGAAAACCAAAGCCATTTTTGACCATCTCGCCAACCACTCGGATGGCGAGCCGGAACAATATATCTATCCGATTATGGCTAAAAACGGCGACCGCTTTATGTTCTCCTGGCACAGTGAAGCGCGTCGCGATCCCGGCGGCGCCTTTATCGGCTCGATCACCACAGGCATTAAAATTCGCGACAACGTTTTACAGGACAAAAATTCACTGTTGCAATCCGCAGCGCGAAATCAAGCGGTTCTCGACAATGCCATCGAAGCTATTATCAGCATCGACAACGGCGGCACCATCACCCATATCAACAACACCACGGAAAGGATTTTTGGCTACAGCGAAGACGAACTGATCGGCACCAATATCGCCCTGTTGCTGCCCGAGATTACACTCAGCGACCAGCGCGATATCAGCCACTACCTGCAACCTGAAAACAATCATCAGTTCGGCGTCAACCGCGAAGTAAAGGCCCGGCACAAAGACGGCAGCAGCGTGCCCATAGAGTTAACGGTAGCTGAAATCAGCATTGCCGGGGTGCGCAGTTTTACCGGCATTATGCGCGATATCAGTGAACGCAAACTCAGCGAAGCGCGGCTGAAACAAAGCAAAGAGGAGGTGCAGCAGGCGCGCGACCATCTCGCCCATCTCGACCGTTTGCATATCGCCAGCGAAATGTCGACCGGCATCGCCCACGAACTCAATCAACCTCTAACCGCAATCTCGATGTATGCCCAGGCCTGCCGCAACCTGATCAAGAACGGCAAATCCGATGATGCGCTGTTGCCAACTCTGGCCAGAATTGACAAGCAGGCACAGCGCGCCGGCGATATTATTCGCAATATACGCTCACTGATGGACAAGCAGACACCCCACCACCAGCTCACAGACATCAATGCCCTGATCGAAAACACCATCGAACTGGCGCAGGTTGATATGCACTGCAAAGCGATCATATTCGAATGCCAGCTATCACCCGACCTGCCGATGATGGAAATTGTTCTCGGTCAAATACAACAGGTTATTCTCAATTTAATTCGCAACGCCTGCGATGCGATGGCCGACAATCATGTGACAGACAAACGTATCACCATTATCAGCGAAAACAGTCCACCCGGCTTTGTCACCATCAGAGTCAGAGATCGCGGAACCGGCATTGACCGCGAGCACGCGGACAAACTGTTTCAGGCGTTTTACTCCACTAAAAGTCACGGCATGGGCATGGGGCTGGCCATCAGCCACTCGATTATCAGTAACCACGGCGGTGATATGAGCATCAATCACGACTACACAGCCGGCGCCGAGATTGCCTTTACCCTGCCACTGATGCCCGAACTTGGAGAACCTGCCCATGGCAGCTGAACAGAGGGTTTACATTGTTGACGACGACAGGGATGTTGCCGATGCGATGTCGATGCTGCTTGAATCCACCGGGTTGCAGACCAGGCTCTATGCCTCTGCCCAGGACTTTATGCAGCAGGATGTTTCACAGTTGGCCGGCTGCGTGGTGCTGGATGTGCGCATGCCCAATATCAATGGGCTCGAACTGCAGCAGGAGATAAGGCGCGACAACCCCAACCTGCCGGTGGTCTTTGTCAGCGGCCATGGCGACGTGCCGATAGCCGTGCAGGCAATGAAAAATGGCGCGCTGGAGTTTTTGCAAAAGCCATTTCGCGATCAGGAGTTTATCGACTGTGTCTACCGCGCTCTGAACCTGAACAACGAGGCGCTCAATCATCGCAATAGAGTGAGTTCAATACAGGCGCGTATCGACAGCCTGACCAAGCGCGAATATGAAATAATGCATCTGATAACGGCGGGCAATCTGACCAAGGTGATTGCCGACAAACTTAATATCAGCCCGCGCACGGTGGAGATACACCGCGCGCGAACCATGGAAAAGATGCAGGCCAAAACATTGGCGCAGCTGGTGCAGATGGTGGTTGAGGCCGAAAACCATGCCTGATGCTTAAATTAACAGGCCCAATATAAAGCCCTTGAGACCTGAGTAGTAAGGGCCCGAATTACGGAAATCCCCGCACTGCTCCTTAACCCGCGCGTTTATACACCAGCTGTTTTTCCGCACCACGCTCCACATGATTGCTGGCGATCAGAAGTTGCAGGCCATCCATATCGATCAGTCGCACCCGGTGGCGGTCGGCGGCAATCAACCCCTGCTCCTCGAGGCGCTTGAACAGACGGCTGACGGTCTCCACCGCCAGACCCAGATAGTTGGCAATATCATAGCGTGCCATGCTCAGGCGAAACTCAATCGCCGATTCCCCGCGATCGTGCATGCGCTGCGAAATATCCAACAGAAAATGCGCCAGGCGCTGTTCCGCTCTCATCTTGCCGAGCACCATCATCAGATGGCTCTCGCGAAACATCATGCAACTGACTGAGCGCAGCAAGCGGTTGTAGACTTTCTGATTACTCTGCAGCGAGGCATCCTTAAATCTATCAAAGGGCAAACTGCACACGCTTGAGGTCTCCAGTGCCTCAACCTCACACATATATCTGCTGGTGTCGATACCATCTATGCCGAGGATATCAGTGGAAAAATGAAACCCTGTCACCTGCCTGTCGCCGGATTCATCGACAATGCAGGATTTGAAACAGCCCGACCGAATAAGATACAGAGAATGAAATTTATCGCCCTGCAAAAACAGGCGCTGCCCTTTCATCAGGGGTTTTTCATGATTGATAATACTGGATAGTTCGCTATTTTCACTGCTGTTTAAAGTGCTGATAAGGCAGCTCTTCCGCGCCAGACAAAAATTACAGGTAACTTTTTTAAGGCGGTTTAATGTGACGACTGCATTGGTTGATTCCATGTCCGAATCTCCTTATTGGTAATTCACTATTCGTCCGTCAAATAATTAATTTCACTGCGTTAAAATTCAAAAAAAATATTTCCCGGTCGCCCAAGACGGTCCCGGCCTAGGCCGCATAGGCGGACTGCTGCGCATCAGATTGACCGCCCTGACCGGCCCACATAAACCCCGCGCGTCTGTCCGTTGACCAGATCAATAGTGCATTCAGCCGCGGATAAACAGTCTCGGATTTATCCGGGGTTTTGATCTCGACCTGCAACAACATCCCCGCATTTAAAAAGTTGGGAGCCCGCTCGATGCCGAGACCGGAGAGACCGATATTGCGCACAGGGCAGATGGCAACCCGTTTTCCGGCCTGATAAAACTCTGCCAGACAGCATTGAGTATTGACGGTCAATGGCCTGCGACTTCCCATGCGATGTTCCATAATTTAACTCCGTTTGCAAGAGTGATAAATGGCAATGCGATCCAATTTCTGAACAGACCGGGCAGCCTAGAATAGCAAAGCGAAATAGTCAGGCAATAAGGAGCTTTGCGTAATTTATTGCGGAAACTACGTACTTTTAAAACCGAATAATTTTTAATGTGTCGGAAAAATAGGTACAAATACTTATTTTGGTGGCCACCACATCGTGACAGTATTTTGCTCCTTATAATAATTATTTTTCAGCAGGTGTCCGTCGTGACCAGCAGCCCTTTTAACAGCAGTATAAAAATAAATAACCTTAAAAAACGCACCCATAAAACAGCTATTCAGAAACCCGATATCTATGTTGCGCTGGTCGTCAGCGATATGACCATTCACAGACAGATTGTCGACCTGCTGTCGGCCATGAATATTCAAACCATCACCCACACCAAAGGCCAGAGCCTGATCGACAGTCTGATGGATAGCCTGACGGATGGCCTGACGGATGGCCTGATGGATAGCCTGAACGAGCAGCATCCATTACAGCAGACCCACTGCCTGATTATCGAAACCGAGCTCGATGATATGTACGGTGTCAGCCTGTTTAAAAAACTGCTGGTGATTTGCCACGGCCTGCCGCCGACCATCATGATTGGCGTGCGCAATGCCAGCACCGTAGAGGCAGTCGAAGTGATGGCGCTAGGCGCCATCGACTACATTGAAAAACCCTTTTCATCGCGGCAGCTGATTGTCTCCCTGAATCACGCCCTGGAAAGCAGACTATAAAGCGGGGATAAACAGCAACCTTGGACCATGACGCCATTCGTATCGCCTACTTTAGTATGGAAATTGCCCTGCAACCGGGCATGCCCACCTACGCTGGCGGTCTTGGCATTCTCGCCGGCGACACGCTGCGCTCGGCGGCGGATATGCGAGTGCCAATGGTGGCGATCTCGCTGCTGCCGCGCTGGGGTTATTTCAAGCAGACATTGGGCGAAGACGGCTGGCAGCATGAAAGCCCGTCCAGCTGGGTGGTAGAGAATTTTCTGCAACAGGTCGAAGCGCGCACCGAGATGTCGATCGACGGCCGCAGGGTGGTGATCCGAGCCTGGAGATATAAACTCAGAGGCGGCGAAAATCCCGAGAGTGGAAACAACCCTGGCAACGATAAAAGCGGGGGCGACAGCGAAAGCTCTAACAGTGTCGATATCTATTTTCTCGACACCGACATGGAAGAAAACAGCGACTACGACCGCTCCTTGTCACATTACCTCTATGGTGGCGACAGCCACTACCGACTCTGTCAGGAGGCGATTCTCGGTATCGGCGGCGCGCGTATGCTGGCGGCTCTGGGCTACACCGGACTGCAGCGCTATCACCTCAACGAGGGCCATGCCAGTCTGCTGATTCTGGAGCTGCGCAAACAGCAGCAGGATCTTTTAAACAGCCATGGCAACAGTGATAACAATAATAACCCTGACAATATTACCGAAGCGGTGCGCGATCTCTGTGTCTTTACCACCCACACACCAGTGCCCGCCGGGCATGACCAGTTTCCCCTCAGTGAAGTCTCCGCGGTGCTCGGCCCTGACTATTTGCTGATCGGCTGCGAAGATCTGTTCTGTTTTGATAACAAACTCAATATGACCTATCTGGCGCTCGCCAACAGCCGCTATATCAATGGCGTGGCGAAACAACACAGTCATCTGTCGCAGCAGATGTACGCCGGCTACCATATCGACCACATCACCAATGGCGTGCATGCGGCCAGCTGGGTATGCGAGCCGATGCAGCGTCTCTATGACCAATATATTCCCGGCTGGCGAATGGACAACCTGAGTCTGCGCGGCGCATTGAACATTCCCCGCACACCTATTCACCAGGCGCATCAGGCGGCCAAACAAAAACTGCTGGAAACGGTCAACAGCCTCACCAGTACCGACAAACAGATGGAACCGCAGTTTTTTACGATTGGTTTCGCCCGCCGCGCGGCGGTCTACAAACGCCCTGATCTGCTGTTCACCGATATCGGGCGGCTAAAATCAATCTGCGGCAAATTTCTACGTCTGCAGATTATCTATGCCGGCAAGGCCCACCCCAATGATCAACAGGGCAAGCTGCTGATTCAAAAAATTATCCGTCTGGCCAACAGCCTCGATCAGAATATCAATATTGTCTATCTGCCCAACTACGATATTAGTCTCGCCAGATTAATGATCAGCGGCTGCGACCTGTGGCTGAATACCCCGCGGCCGCCACTGGAGGCATCCGGCACCAGCGGCATGAAAGCCGCGCTTAACGGCGTGCCCTCATTGAGCACCATGGATGGCTGGTGGCTGGAGGGCTGTATCGAGGGTTTAACCGGCTGGGGTATTGGCGAAACCGGCGGCGGTTTGGCCAGCAAATTAACCGAACAGAGCGAGGACCGTCAGCGCCTTGAGGCTGGCTCGCTGTATCACAAACTGGAACAGATTATTTTGCCGCTCTACTACCAGAACCAGCTCGGCTATCTGGACATTATGCGTCATGCGATTGCGCTGAATGGCTCCTATTTCAATACTGAACGCATGCTCAACCAATATATTGCCAAAGCTTACTACTAGGCCCGTATTGCCAGCGCTGACAAAACCGGTAGATTGAAAAAGTGGTAACACTCTGGCGCCCGATTTAAATAACCGCCACCAAACGGGGTTTTGAATGGATCACCAACCCGACTGGCACAGCTTGCAAGTCGCCAGCGTTATCAGTCAGCTGAAAAGCCACAGCAATGGGCTGAGCAGCGCCGAAGCGAGCCGCAGGCTGCAGCAGTATGGCGCCAATATTCTGCCCACTGCGCCACTTAAACCCTTCTATCGAATTCTGCTGGATCAATTTGTCAGCCCGTTTATCTATGTTCTGCTGTTTGCCATGCTGCTGTCACTGGCCATTGGCAACTTTAGCGATGCCTTGTTTATCGGCGTTATTCTGCTCGCCAATGCGCTGATTGGCGCTCTGCAGGAACACCATGCACAGCGCAGTGCCAAGGCCCTGAGTGAACTGCTGGTTAATCACTGCGAGGTCGTCCGCGATGGCCACAGAGTAAAAATCGCTGCCGAGGAGTTGGTCCCCGGAGATGCCGTGGTGCTCACCTCAGGTGACCGCGTACCAGCGGACCTGCGCCTGCTGAGCAGCGACAATTTGCTTATTGATGAATCCCTGCTCACCGGTGAATCACTGCCAGTTGCCAAGGATGCCGAATGCCTGTTGCCAGAGCAGACTCAGGTCGCCGAGCGCACTAACCAGGCCTTTGCCAGCACCATGGTCACCAGTGGCCGCGGT
This sequence comes from Porticoccaceae bacterium, assembly GCA_023255165.1. Classification (GTDB taxonomy): domain Bacteria; phylum Pseudomonadota; class Gammaproteobacteria; order Pseudomonadales; family Porticoccaceae; genus HTCC2207. The sequence goes on from JALRJD010000349.1 coordinate 28,695, forward strand.
CTTGGGCTGGCGGTAGGCACAGGTCTAAACAGTGAGATAGGCCATCTGGCCAGCCATCTGATCGGAACGCAACAGGCGCAACCGCCCTTGCTGCAGCGTATGGAGCGGTTCAGCCGGCGCCTGACCCTGTATCTGCTCGGTTTGATTATTGTACTCGCCGCGGTTGATATAGCCCGCGGTTATGATCTTGTCACAGTCTTGATGACGGTAACCGCACTGGCTGTGGCGGCTATTCCGGAGGGGCTGCCGGTGGCGCTGACCATTGTGCTGTCGATCAGTATGCGGCGCATGGTGCGGCGTCATGTGATCGTACGCAAGTTGGTTGCCACCGAGAGCCTCGGCTCCTGCACCGTCATTGCAACCGACAAAACCGGCACCCTGACACGCAATCAGCTCAGCGCCAATCAGGTGCGCTTCTGCGATGGCCAGGGTTACCGAATCACCGCCAATGGCGCCAACCCCGCGGCCGATAGCGCTGGCGCCAGTGAACCGCTGCGATCAAACAACAGCGAGCGCTTGCAGCGCCTGAGCCGCGTCGCCGGACTCTGCAATGAAGCCAGTGTGCAGACCGACAGCAGCACCGGCGAATGGCAAGGCTCTGGCGATCCAGTCGATCAGGCATTGCTGGCCATGGCCTGCACGATTGTCGGCAGTGCTGCTCTGCACAGTTATCCGGTGATCGACCATATTCACTACGAACCGGAGCTGGGTTTGGCCGCAACCCTGCACCATCAGCCGCTAAAAAAAGAAGCCCTGGTCTGCGTCAAAGGTGCGTTGGAAAAGCTGATACCGCTGTGCAGTTGTGTCGCTGGAGTCAGCGGCAATGAGTCATTGGACCGAGACCAGTTGACCGCAGTGATGCATAGGTTAGCTGATCAGGGTATGCGTGTACTGGCCTTTGCCGACGGTCATTTCGATCTCCAGCAGCCCTTCGATATCGAGCATCTCGGCAATCTCTGTCTGTTGGGAATGGTGGGCATGAGCGACCCACTGCGCGAAGAAAGCAAAGCCGCCGTCGAGGAGTGTCAGAGCGCCGGCATCAAGGTCTGTATGCTCACGGGCGACCACCCGATCACCGCGCTGGGTATTGCCAGAGAACTGAATTTGCTCAACCCTGAACTCAACCCTGAACTCAACCCTGAACTCAGTCCTGAACAGGGGCTGGTCAGCGGAACGCTTCTGCTTCAGGCAGAGCAGCAGGGGAAGCAGGCGCTGGATCAACTCACTGCCAATGCACTGATCTACGCCCGCGTAACCCCGGCGCAAAAATTGAGCATTGTCGAATCACTGATTCGCCAGGGCGAGTTTGTCGCAGTCACTGGCGACGGCGTTAACGACGCTCCGGCATTAAACGCCAGCCATGTGGGTATCGCTATGGGAATGCGTGGCACCGATGTCGCCCGTGAGGCGTCGGATCTGCTGCTGAGCGACGATAATTTTTCCTCCGTTGTCGCCGGTATCAAAGAGGGCCGCATCGCCTACCAAAATATTCGCAAAGTGGTGTTTTTCCTTATCTCCACCGGCGCCGCCGAGATGGTGCTGTTTTTGCTATCGACCATTTTTGCCACACCGATGCCGCTGACAGCCGTGCAACTGCTTTGGCTCAATCTGGTCACCAGCAGTGTGCAGCATATCGGGCTGGCAATGGAGCCTGGTGAAGGTGATGAAATGCAAAGGCCACCGCGCCCGCCAGACGAGCCGCTATTTGACAAACTGATGATACGCCGCGTGCTGCTATCAGCACTGGTGGTGGGAAGCATCGGCTTTGGCTGCTTTAGCTATGTAATGGCACTTGGTCAGGATGAGGTCAGCGCTCGCAACAGTACCCTGTTATTAATGGTGCTGTTTGAAAACATTCAGGTTCTCAACAGCCGCTCGGAAACACGCTCGGTGTTTGCCCAGTCACTTTTCAGCAACCCGATTTTGATTGTCGCAACATTGATGGCCCAGGGTCTGCATATTGCCGCAATGCAGTGGCCGCCACTGCAGCGAATACTGGCCACCTCACCGGCAACCATGTCCCACTGGGTTGGTCTGCTCGGTGCCGCGCTGGTGATACTGCTGGTAATTGAACTGGATAAACTGATCAGCAGAGTGCTGACCAGACGCGCGGCTATAAAAACGTTATAACCGCCCCGACAAAGCGCTAATCATCAGCACGGGAAAACCCCACTGCAAACTGCCGACGCGCCATGGCAATCGTCTGGCCTGCATCAGCAGTGCTGTCAGCAATCTCAGCTGCCACTCGCAGACGCTCCCTGAGCCCGGTCTGATTGGCAATCTGAATCGCCAGCCCCGGTCGCGCATTGAGTTCCAGCAACATCGGGCCACGCAGTCGGTCGAGCACAATATCCACACCCAGATAGTTGAGCCCGGAGAGATCGGCACAGCCAGCCGCCAACTCCAGCAATTGTTGCCAGTGAGGAATATGCAGTTGCTCAAATGAGATATAAGTATCCGGATGGCGGCTGACAATTTTATTGTGCTGCACCGCGCAGATGCTGCGGCCAGTGCCGATATCGAGACCCACCCCCACAGCGCCCTGATGCAGGTTGGCCTTGCCATCGGAGCTGTGAGTGGCGCAGCGCACCATCGCCATTACCGGCACGCCGCGAAAGACAATCACCCGAATATCCGGCACGCCCTCATAGCTGTAGTCTTTGAGCACTGGGTCAAATTCGATCAACGCTTCGATCATGGCGCAGTCATTGCGCCCGGCCAGGCTGTGCAGCCCGGCGAGAATATTGGAGCTGTGACGGCGCACTTCACGCTCGTCGATCAAGCCGCCGCTGGATTTGATAAAGCACTCGCCGTCACGCCCGACAATCACCAGAATGCCTTTGCCGCCGCTGCCCTGAGCCGGCTTGATAACAAAGGAATCTCGCTCTTTGACCAGATCGGTCACGCTGTTGACCTGAAATTGGTAATCGATCGTGCCATAGAGTTCGGGCACCGCAATACCGCGCTCGATGGCCGCGCTTTTGGTGCGCAGTTTGTTGTCGGCCAGCGCGTAGTGCTTGCGCTGGTTGTAGTGACCGATAAAACCGATATTGCGCTGATTCATGCCGAGCACACCCAGCTCACGCAATTTAAATGGCGATACCAGCAGCGCCATTTGGCTAGCGATCCTGTGACTGATTGCGCGCCATATCGCGGAACCGATAGAGCTCCGAGAGACGGTAGCCGGTATATTTGCCGAGCAGCAGAATCACGCCGAGCAGACTTAACATCAATTCGGGGAAATTAAAGGTCAGGTGTTCCACCAGATGGTTGGACATCGCCACATAGGCCAGCACCGCCACCAGCAGACTGCCACTGCCCTGAATCAACACTTCGTGGCCACCCTCCTCTTCCCACAGAATCGACATCCGCTCGATGGTCCAGGCGACAATCACGGTCGGG
>JALRJD010000019.1 GCA_023255165.1 Porticoccaceae bacterium
ATTTTCCAGAATCGCCAGGGGAATTTCAGAGCTGCGCTCCACCTGCAACCGCTGATCGGCCAGCCGCACCAGATAGGCGGCCTCGGCCAACAGCCAGTCACCCTGAGTGGCGCTGCCGAGAGTCTGAATCTGCTCGGCCTGACGATTGGCCATCAGGCGCTGGGCATAGAGCTGGTCCTGAAGGTCACTGATCAACTTTAATTGCTGTTCCGCCGTGCGCCGAGCCAACTGCTGCTGTTGCGCCAGTTTGGCTTCAATATCCGCCAGACTGGAATCGAAGCTTTCGGTTAACGCGCTGCGCTGCTGCCACTGCATCCAGGCCAACCAGCTGGAACCCGCCAGCGCGGCCAATAGCAACAGAACAAAAATGGTTTTCCACAGGCCGGCGCCTTTTTTGGCCTCTGGTTTTATTGTCGGTTTGGACTCTGATTTAAAGCCGGGTTTTGTTGCGGATTGATTGGCGGGCTTTTGGTCAGGCTTTTGGTCAGGCTTTTTATCGGACTTTTTGTCAAGCTTGCCCGAAGCAGCAGATGCCGATCCAGATACCACCGCGCTCGGCTCGGCTGTCGCTGATGGGTTGCTGTTATCGTCCGCTGCGGGCGATTGCAATTTTTTCTCCGTCACCGTTCTTCCTCTTCTATTACTCACTAGCTATTGCTCGACCCTACTCTCTGTAGACAGCTAAACGTATTCAAAGGGTAGCCCGTGGTCGGCTTTTTATGCAACTGCTTAAACAGCCTTTTCCACTGCCGCCAGCATCGCCTCGGGCAGTGCACTCTCGGCGCTGACAATCCGCTGATAACCCAACTCGCGGGCAATTCCGGCAACCCGCTCACCGGGAACCACCACCACAGTATCAGCGCCCGGCGCTGCCGAGATATCGCCAATCGCCTGCAACATTTCACCACTGTGGGCAACCAGGCAGTCAACCTGGGGCAGTTGCTGGCGTGCGGCCAGCGCCTGCTGTGGGGCAATTTCGCGACGGTAGAGTTCGCAGTAATCAACCCGCGCACCGCGCTCGATTAATGTCTCGGCGAGTATTTCCCGACCGCCGCAACCACGAAAAATAATAATTCGCTGGTCAGTTAAATCCTTCAGCTGTGGCAACTCCAGCAGCGCTTCACTGTTCTGACGCCCGTCCGCCACCAGCGCCTTGATACCGGCCGCGGCAAGAATTTGCGCGGTCTGTTGACCCACGGCAAAAAACTCGATGCCCACTGGCAACATCGGCCAGTAGCGATCCAGCCAGTCCAGCGCCAGCTCGGCGGCATTGCCACTGACCACAATAGCTTTATGGAAGTTGTCCACTTCCAGGATCAGATTTTTAATCGCCTGACTTTCAGGCATCCCGCTGTTGTCGCCGATTGGCTCAATCGATAGCACGGGTCTGTGATGGACCTCGGCGCCGGCGCGCTCGAGCAGGCTGATAAATTGATCATTCTGGCGCAGCGGCCTGACCACCAGAATCTGTTTTGAATTCAGGCTGCCGCCCGGCTTTGTCGAATCCGCTGGCTGTGCCATTAGTCAGCCCCGTAGACCTCGGCGAGAATATCCCCAGCGCCAGCGGCCAACAGACCCTCGGCCAGTTCAATGCCCAGTTGCTCGGCCCGATCGGCCGGAGCGGATAACTGTTGCTGCAAAATACGACTACCATCGACGCTACCAACCAGACCGCGCATGGAGAGCAAGTTTGTCGTTTCATCGAGCTCCGCGTAACAGGCAATCGGCACCTGACAACCGCCCTGCAATCGTCGGTTCAGGGCTCGCTCGGCGGTCACACGAACCCGTGTCTGGTGGTGTTCCAGAGGTTTAAGCAGATCAATAGTGGTCTGGTCATTGAGCCGGCATTCAATGCCAACTGCACCCTGACCGCCAGCGGGCAGACAGAGTTCGGCGGAAAGTCGCGAGGCAATACGACTTTCCATTTCCAGCCTGATCAACCCGGCACTGGCAAGAATAATGGCGTCGTATTCACCGGCATCGAGCTTGGCCAGACGGGTGTTGACGTTACCGCGCAGATCGCGGATTTTCAGCTCCGGGAAATGGGCGCGAATCTGACACTGGCGGCGCAGGCTGGAAGTGCCCACCACGGCACCGGCAGGCAGTTGCGCAAGTTCGCTGTAATGGTTGGAGACAAATGCATCCAGAGGATCTTCGCGCTCGCAGATTACGCTGAGGCCGAGCCCTTCGGGAAATTCCATCGGCACATCTTTCATCGAGTGCACGGCGATATCGGCGCGATCTTCGAGCATCGCCAGCTCCAGCTCTTTGACAAACAGACCTTTGCCACCGACCTTGGCCAGCGGTGTATCCAGCAACACATCGCCACGTGTGGTCATGGGCACCAGTTGCACAATCAGTTGCGGATGATTATCCAGCAGGCGGGCTTTGACGAACTCTGCCTGCCAGAGTGCCAGCGGGCTTTTGCGGGTTGCGATGCGGATGGTTTGAGACACTTGTATTCCATTGCGGTAATGATCAAGTGCGCCATTATCGACCATTTGACCGCCCTTGGGCAGCTCTAATACGGGGAATTTACTGTTGACCGATCCCGGCCCTAAAGTTCCGGCAGCAATGCCCGCAGCTTTGACTCCAGACGGCGGCTGACGATTGGTCGCACCGCAATATCACGTACTTTTACCGCCAGATGGCCGTCATTGTAGGCGAGCCCCTCAATCGCGTCCCGCGCCACCAGCGCACCACGATGAATGCGCACAAACAGATGCGCGAACTCCTGCTCAATCTCTTTTAAAGTATCCGAGAGCACCGACTCGCCCTGGGCGGTATAGGCGGTGACATATTTGTGATCGGCCTGCAGCAGGCGCACCTGTTCGATGGGAACCAACTCGTAACCGCGATAGGTTTTGCAGCACAGATGACGCCGGTGGCTGTGATGTTGGTCGCCGAGTTGCGCCCGGGTTGCCTGGGTCGCTCGCTGCAGCGCGGCATCCAACTCCTCTTCCTTGATCGGTTTCAGCAGATAGGCGAAGGCTCGGGCATCAAAGGCGCGCAGAGCAAAATCTTCATAGGCGGTACAAAAAATCACCACTGGTGGCGGCACCATACGGGTAATTTGCTGTGCCGCCTCAATGCCGTCCAGCTCTGGCATGCGCACGTCCATCAGCACAATATCGGGCAGCGCGCGCTCCGCCAGCTGCACCGCTTCGGCACCGTTTTGTGCCTGGCCAACTATCTGCACATGGTCTTTTTTGTCGAGAATACGCTGCAGACGTATTCGTGCCAGTGATTCATCATCCGCGATCAACACCTTGATCATCTATTAACCCTCCAGTGGTTTGAATCGAATCCTCGTATGGTAGTGGTTGTGTATTACCGCCTCGTCCAACTCCGCGAGACCGTTAAAAAAAGTATCGAGCCGACAGCGCAGATTTTCCAGTGCCATTTGATGCCCGGATGTCGCAGCAGTATTTCGATCAGCCGTATCTCGATTAGCCAAGACCTCAGGCAGCGAATTGACCAGATCGATGGTGATCCAGCCCGGCTTTTCGTCATTAAAGATAGTGATATAGACCGCGCCGCCGTCCACAGCGGGTTGAATACCGTGAAACACCGCATTCTCAATCAGCGGCTGCAAAATCAGGGCTGGCACACGAATAGCGTTGATGTCGAGCTTGATATCCCAGCTGTATTCCAACCTCTCATCGAGGCGCATTTTTTCAATTTCAAGATAGCGCTGACAGGCATCCACCTCTTCGCGCAGGCTGACGTCGCTGCTGTTTTGCAGCGCGTAACGAAACAGGTCAGAGAGATTCTCGACAATTTTTTCCGCACGATCGGCATCGATATGAATCAGCGTCGCCAGACTGTTCATACTGTTAAATAAAAAATGTGGCCGAATCTTTGCCTGCAGCGCCTGCAGCCGCGCCTCAAGACCGGCGCTCTGCTGCTGGTGCAAACGCTGCTGCAAATAGTAGAGGCGCAGAATAACTCCGGCTGGGATTGCCGCAATCAAGACAATATCGAGAATGGCAAACAGGTCGGCGCGCCACTGGCCGGCGGCGGAGTACTGCCGCCAATACTCCGCAACCACCGCACAGAGCGTCGCCGCCAACAGCACCAGCAGGTAATTGGCCAGCGCCGCGCGGGGCAGAGGCAGGTCGATAAGGTAGTCGCGGGCACTGCACAATAGCAGCGCACTGAGTAGCGCGATCCAGAATATCAGCAGCGCGGCTTTACCCAGCCAGATAAAATCGAAGTCGGCGATGCCGCTGTGAACCAGCGCCAGCAATAGCGCCAGCAGCGCGGCCATGACAAATAAACCCAACAGCCCCTGCCCATGGCAGAGGTTGGGAATAAAATAATCGCCTTTTTGGACCTGTTTTGCCCCTGAATCACTCATTCGAGTTATTGCTCATCCCTGTGATTAGCTATAATCCTAGCCGCGATATAACCACTGAGCAACCAAGTCGATGAGTAAACCCGATAATAGCGATAATAATCCGCTGGCTAACCCCCAGGTAAATCAGACAACCGATCAGGCAACCAGCCAAGCAACCAATCAGTCCTGGGGCGGTCGCTTTAACGAAGCAGTGGACGAATTTGTCGCGCGCTTTACCGCCTCGGTGAATTTTGATCAGCGTCTCTACGCTCAGGATATTCAGGGTTCCATCGCCCATGCCAGCATGCTCTGCGAAGCCGCGGTGCTGACTGCCGCGGAGCGCGACCAGATTATTGCCGGCCTTGAACAAATCAAAGCGCAAATCGAGTCTGGCGAATTTAACTGGTCGGTGCCGTTGGAAGATGTGCATATGAACATTGAGGCCGCCCTGACCGACAAGATCGGTATTGTTGGCAAGAAACTGCACACCGGACGCTCGCGTAATGATCAGGTCGCCACCGATATTCGCCTTTGGTTGCGCGATCAGATCGATATCATCACCCCCATTTTGACCCGTCTGCAAAGCGGCCTGATCGAACTCGCCGAGCGCGAGTCGGCGACCATTATGCCCGGCTTTACCCATTTGCAGACCGCCCAGCCGGTCACCTTTGGTCATCATCTGCTGGCCTGGAATGAGATGCTTGAGCGCGATTACAGCCGCCTGCAGGACTGCCGCAAGCGCCTTAACCAGTGCCCACTTGGTGCGGCGGCGCTGGCGGGAACCACCTATCCAATCGATCGACAGTTCACCGCTCAGGCGCTGGCCTTTGACAAGCCAACCGAAAACTCCCTCGACTCGGTGAGTGATCGCGACTTTGCCATCGAGTTCTGCGCCTTTGCCAGCATTCTGATGACACATCTATCGCGTATGTCGGAAGAGCTGGTGCTGTGGACCTCGGCACAGTTTCAGTTTATCAATCTGCCAGATCGTTTCTGCACCGGCTCATCGATTATGCCGCAGAAGAAAAACCCGGATGTTCCCGAGCTGGTGCGCGGCAAAACCGGTCGCGTCAATGGCCATCTGATCGCCCTGCTGACACTGATGAAAAGCCAGCCGCTGGCCTACAACAAAGATAACCAGGAAGATAAAGAGCCACTGTTCGATGCCGTGGATACGGTGCGCGACTGTCTGCGCGCTTTTGCCGATATGATTCCTGCCATCGAATCGCGCAAAGAGATTATGCTTGAAGCTGCGCGACGGGGCTTTTCAACCGCCACCGATCTCGCCGATTATCTGGTGCGCAAAGGCATTGCCTTTCGCGATTCCCATGAAATTGTTGGCAAGTCTGTGGCCTATGGTGTGGCTGAAAACAAGGACCTGTCGGAGATGTCTCTGCAGGAGCTGCAACAATTCTCCAGCGAAATCGACGAAGATGTGTTTGATATTTTGACCCTGGAGGGCTCGGTGGCGGCGCGCGATCACACCGGTGGCACCGCGCCCGCGCAGGTGAAGGCCGCGGCAAAAAGGGCAGCAGCGCTGTTACTTGATCGATAAGCGAATAGAGAGTGGTTTATTTGGAGCAGCTCTGAATTTAGAACTGCTCTGGATTTACCGCAGCTCTGGATTCACAGCCCTAAAAATCAAAATCGATTGATTCCCCGGACTGAGCGAGGCAGGCCTCGCTCAGCATAGTGCTGAGCAATTCACCCGTGACCGTGTTGCGCCACGCCTGGTCCTGCAGTTTAAAGTGAAAGCCGCCGGATTTTGCCGCCAGCCAGATTTCACCAGTGGCAGGTTGCCGCGAAAGAATAATCTGCGAGCCATTTCCTTCGCAGGTAATGGTTAACAAACCGGCGCTGTTTTCGTAATCCATATCGGCACCGCTGTCGTCAATGCTCTCTTCGATAGAAAACATCAGCTCGTCGACCAGTTGATTGTACTGCGCTTCATTCATTGGCTATTTATCTCGCTGTTTTTGCTAAATCCGTCGTTTTAAGGTTGGGTTAGCCTGGCCGGCCCGCGCCGCATATTTGTTTGAGTGTGGTCTACCACTGCCGCTATACTCTCCAGCTTGACCACAGTTGTCTCCAGGGCAGGAATTATAAACCATGTACCAGACTTTATTGGCGCCGCCAAAGGAAAAAAAATGCTCCGTAAAAAGAGTTAAAACGCTGCAGCTAGCCAGCGCCATCACACTGGTTCTGGCTGCCTCCGGCTGCGGTAACCGGGGCGATCTCTATCTTCCGGAAGATACCGCAACCACCTACCAGGCAGTGGCTGAGCAGGGCCAAACCGGCTTTTAAGTAAAGCCGTTAATTTAAGCGACCGACCACAACACTATGAACCATGCCGTTAGTTCCCATCAGGGAAACCTTTATATTGAGCAGATGCCGCTCGACGCCATTGCCAATCAATTTGGTACGCCCTGCTACGTCTACAGCAAAGCGGCTATCAGCGCTAATTTTCTCGCCTATCAGAACGCGCTGGCCGACAAAGCGCACCTGATCTGCTATGCGGTTAAAGCCAACTCCAATATTGCCGTATTGCAGACACTGGCCGAGCTGGGCGCCGGGTTTGATATTGTCTCGGTCGGCGAGCTCGAGCGCGTGCTGCGCGCCGGTGGCGATCCCTCCAAGGTGGTCTTTTCCGGTGTCGCCAAAACTGCCAGCGACTTGCAGCGCGCTCTGGAACTGGGCATCCACTGCTTTAATGTGGAATCCGAAGCCGAGCTGGAGCTACTCAATCAGACCGCGGCCAATTGCGGGTTAATCGCTGCCGTATCGCTGCGCGTCAATCCCGATGTCGACGCCCAGACTCATCCCTATATTTCCACCGGTTTGAAAGAGAACAAGTTTGGCATTGATATTAATCTGGCGCCGCAGGTCTATCAGCGCGCCGCGCAGATGAGCCATATCAACGTGGTCGGTGTCGACTGCCATATAGGTTCCCAGCTGGTCGATATTGCGCCCTTTGTCGCGGCGCTGGAGAGACTGCTGCTGCTGGTCGATCAACTCAGCGAACTGGGCATTGCACTTGAGCATATTGATATTGGCGGCGGTCTCGGCGTGCGTTACAACAATGAACAGCCACCGACCGCGGAAAATTATATGGCCGCGGTTTTGCCGCTGCTGCAAGGCCGCAGCGAGACCCTGGTGCTGGAACCGGGTCGTTCGATTGTCGCCAATGCCGGCGTACTGCTGACCGAGGTCCAGTATCTGAAAGGCAATGGCGAGAAAAACTTTGCCATTGTCGATGCCGCGATGAACGACATGATCCGTCCGGCGCTGTATCAGGCCTGGATGGATATTCAACCGGTTGTCAGCAGCGATGTGCCAGCCGCCGTCTACGATGTAGTCGGCCCGGTCTGTGAGACTGGTGACTTTCTGGCCAAAGAGCGCTCGCTGGCGATCAGTGCCGGTGACAGACTCTGTCTGTTTTCGGCCGGCGCCTATGGCTTTGTGATGAGTTCAAACTACAACAGTCGAACCCGGGCGCCAGAACTGATGGTGGACGGCGATCAAGTACATCTGATCCGCAGGCGCGAAACCATCGACGATCTGTTGAGCGGCGAACAGCTGCTGCCGACAGCCGGATAACTCCTATGTTGATGAAATTCACCAAAATGCACGGCCTCGGTAACGACTTTGTTGTAATTGATGCGGTGACACAAAATGTGCGCATCACGGGCGCCATGGCACGCCGTCTCGCTGACCGCAAAACGGGCATCGGCTGTGACCAGGTGCTGGTGGTTGAGCCGCCATCGGACCCCGAGGTCGATTTTAACTATCGTATTTTTAATTGCGACGGCGCTGAGGTTGAACAGTGCGGCAATGGTGCCCGCTGTCTGGCACGCTTTGTCCACGATCGCCAACTGACCGGCAAAAAGTCAATCCAGGTAAAAACCTGCAATCGCGTGATTACCCTGAACCTGATCAACAAAAATCAGGTTGCGGTGGATATGGGCGTCCCCGATCTGGATCCGGCGGCACTGCCGTTTGAGGCGGATCCGCGACCTGAGGGGGCAACTCCGCTCTACGATATTGAGGTCAATGGTAAAGACGAGCAGATCTTTGCTGTCTCTATGGGCAACCCCCACGCTGTGCTCAACGTTGCTGATGTCGCCACGGCGCCGGTTGCACAATTGGGCGCGGCGCTGGAGTCGCATCCGCGCTTTCCCAAGCGCGTCAATGTCGGCTTTATGCAGATTGTTGATCGCAATGAAATTCGGCTCCGAGTGTTTGAGCGCGGAGTCGGTGAAACCGACGCCTGCGGTACCGGCGCCTGCGCCGCGGCAGTTGCCGCTATCCAGCAACAAGTGGTCGATTCACCGGTCACTGTGCAGCTGACCCGCGGGACGCTGAAAATAGACTGGAAAGGTGAAGGCCATCCACTGATAATGACCGGACCTGCAGCGACAGTTTTTCATGGACGCATACGAATATGAGTAAACAGCAAGAAGTTGATCCCAGCGAAAAAATCGTCCGCGAGTTTCTTCGCGCCAACCCGAGCTTTCTCGATCAAAACACCGATATTCTCGAAACCCTGGTGCTGCCCCACGACAGTGGCAAGGCCGTGTCGCTGGTTGAGCGTCAGGTGGGCGTGCTGCGTGACCGCAATAAAGAGATGCGTTCTCGCCTCGACAATATGCTGCAGACCGCTCATGACAATGATCTGCTGTTTGAAAAAACCAAACGCCTGGTGTTAAACCTGCTCGAGGCGAAAAATCTCGCCGCGCTGGTGGAGGCGGTCTACGACAGCCTGGGCAAGGATTTCGGGATCGACTTTTACAGCCTGACGCTGCTCGGCGACGAAGACAAACTGCCGCGCACCATGGCGCGAGTGGCAACCATGGAAAAGGCCAATGAACGTGTCGGCACCCTGCTTGGCGCCAACCGTGCGGTGTGTGGAATTGTTCGCGAAGAAGAGATGGTCTTTCTGTTTGGCGAGCGCGGTCGCCAGGTTGGATCGGTTGCCGCGGTACCGCTTCGCTACGACAGCCTCTACGGCATTCTCGCGGTCGGCAACAGTGACCCCAATTTTTATAAAAGCAGCATGGGCACGCTTTTTCTCAGCTATATCGCCGAGATTCTCAACCGCTTGTTACCCAGCCATTTAAAATAATCCGCCCGCTGGGCAACCGTTTAAACTGACCCCAGGCGCTGCCATCAGCGCTTGGGGTTTTTATTGCCTGTTTTGGTTTTTCTGGAGCTGGCTTTTCCTGAACCGGCTTTTCCTGAACTGGCTTTAGCCGAAGCGCCTTTTGGCGCATTGCGGCGGCGCTTTGAGGGCCGCGCTGGGTCCTTGCCCGCTGCCGAGGTTCGGGAACCGGCGGAGCGTTTCTTTTTACCTTTCTGTTTGCGTTTGGCATCGTGCTCACGGGCCAGCTCAGCGGCCTTGGCCGACACTTTGACCGGCTTTCTGCCCTTTGGTGAAACCGCAGTACCCTGCTCCACCAATTCAAAATCAATTTTGCGCTCATCGAGATTAACCCGTACCACCTTGACCGCCAGCTTGTCACCGAGACGAAAGACCCGCCCGGTTCGCTCACCGACCATACGGTGCTGAGAGGCTTCGTGGTAATAGTAATCCTTGGGCAGTCCGGTGACATGAATCAACCCCTCAACATAGAGTTCGTCGAGCATCACAAACAGACCAAAACCGGTTACCGCACTCACCACACCGGAGTACTCCTCGCCAACTCGATCGACCAGATATTCACATTTCAGCCAGTTGACCACATCACGAGTGGCTTCATCGGCGCGCCGCTCGGTAACCGAAAGGTGGGACCCGGTCTCGTCCAGGCGCGGTAGCTCATAGGGATAGATATCGGCTTTCGCGATCTCGCTTGCACCCGCGACGCGAACCACATTGGCGACTTTTTTATTGCTGCGAATCAGGCTGCGAATAGCGCGGTGCACCAACAGATCGGCGTAGCGGCGAATAGGCGAGGTGAAATGGGTGTAGGCATCAAAGGCAAGACCAAAGTGGCCGAGGTTTTCCGCCTGATAAACCGCCTGACTCATAGAGCGCAGCATCACCGACTGAATCACCGAGGCGTCGTCGCGATGTTTGACCGCTCTCAGCACGCGCTGATAGTCCTCTGGCTGCGGGTCATCGCCACCACCAAGGCCGATACCCAGTTCACCGAGGAAGTCGCGCAGCGAGGTAAGGCGCTCTTCACTGGGCCCCTCATGCACCCGGTAGAGTGCCGGCAGTTTGGCTTTTTCCAGAAACTGCGCGGTGCAGACATTGGCCGCCAGCATGCACTCTTCGATCAGACGGTGGGCTTCGGTGCGCTTAACCGGGATAATCTGGCTGATCTTGCGCTGACTGTCGAACAGAATACGGGTTTCCTGGGTGTCGAAATCAATCGCGCCACGCGCGCTGCGGCGCTTGTGCAACACGGTGTAGAGATCATGCAGCGAATCGATCTGCGGCAGGATGGCGGCAAACTGGCTGCCTGGGCTCTCGCCGTCGCCGGATTGTCGCTGTTCAATAATCTGCGCCACCTGGGTGTAGGTAAGCCGCGCATGGGAGTACATCAGACCTTCATAAAACTGGTATTTGGTGACATCGCCGTCGCGACTGACCTGCATCTCGCAGACCATGCACAGCCGGTCTTCCCGCGGGTTGAGCGAACACAGACCGTTGGAGAGTTTCTCCGGCAGCATCGGCACCACATGGTTGGGGAAATAGACCGAATTGCCCCTCTCAAAGGCCTGGCGATCCAGCGCACTGCCGGGCTTGACGTAATGTGAGACATCGGCGATGGCGACAATTAACTTCCAGCCACCACGCGGCCGCGGCTCGCAGTAGACCGCATCATCGAAGTCGCGGGCATCTTCACCATCGATGGTGACCAGCGGCAGCGAGCGCAGATCAACACGAAAATCCTTGTCGGTCACTTCGTCGGGTATAGCGGCGGTTTCACTCTGAACCTCATCGCTCCACTCGTGGGGAATACCATAGTTGCGGATTGCCACTTCGATCTCGAGACCGGGATCCAGGTGATCACCCAACACTTCACTGATATAACCGCTGGGTGGGCTGTTGCGCGAGGGCGCTTCGGTAATATCCACCAGCACAATCTGACCGGGCTCGGCGCCGTTGAGTTTATCCGCGGGAATTAAAATATCCTGGCTGATGCGCGGGTTGTCCGGGCGCACAAAATGGATGCCGCTCTCTGAAAAATAACGTCCCACCAGCTGTTTGGTCTGGCGCTCGACCACATCCACCAGAGTGCCCTCGGGCCGCCCTCGGCGATCCCAGCCGGCGATGCGCAACAGCACAATATCGCCATCAAAGACCCGGCGCATCTGGCGGCTGGAGAGATAAATATCCTGTTCGCCGCCCTGCAACGGGCTGACAAAACCATAGCCTTCCGGATGGCCGATAACCCGGCCTTTAATCAGATTGAGTTTATCCAGGGTGCCGTAGGCATCGGCCCGGTTGCGGGCGATCTGCCCGTCGCGCTCCATGGCGCGCAGACGCCGGCGCATGGCTTCGATCTGCTCGTCGTCGACCAGCTGCAAACCAGCACAGATCTCCGCATGGGTCAGTGGTCCGACGCTTTCGTGCAGATAGTCGAGCACAAATTCGCGGCTTGGAACCGGACGCTGGTAGCGCTCCGCTTCGCGGCTGGCGTGGGGATCGATCGGTTTTTGCTTGCGGGCCATAATGGGGTGTTTATCCTTGGGTTGGTGCAACAGTCTATTGTTATGCGGCTCAGTCTATGTGTTATGGGCAATAGAGTAAAAGGAATTCGCCGGGCCAAAAAAAACCCGGATCAGGCGCATGCCCTATCCGAGTTCTAGTGGGGGAGTTACCCTATCTGAGCTAACTATTACTAATACTGTTAAAAAGTGACTACTACTAAAAACTTACCATTAACCTCTATCAGACTATCAATACCATACAACCAATAGCAGGTAATTAATATTGACTCGCACCGTCCCTGGTGCACGACTTCCCAGTCGCCATGTATTCATACAAACAGGTCATGGTGTGACTTCGCTGATCCGGCGTGTATCCCTACTGACCGACTCCCTGTCAGTCATGCCTCTCGCGTATGCTTATCAGCGTCGTCTGTATAAACAGCAGTGTAGGACTGTTATCTATTGCACCACTACCATCCCTTTGAACGCATCATGCTAGGGAGTCAATACAGGGTTCCATAATAGGCATCTGATTTGCAAAAAAACATTACACTGAAGAACTAATACTAAAGCATTAGTTTTGCGGCTCAGTTACCAGGAAGTTTTCGATGTGTTCACGTATCTGTTTAACCCGAATCAGGTTCTTTTCGGCGTTCAGAGAGCTGTAATCGGCCCGGAATGCCATCACCATATCGCGCAACTCGGTCATGCCATACAACCCGGAAAGCCCCATCAGATCGTGGATAATCTCCCGCAGGCTGGCGTTTTCATTGTTTCGCAGCTGCTCCTCAAGCCGGTCCAGGCTGCCGTAGAGGGCCCTTTTCAGCTCTTCAACCGGCACCACCGTCGACAGCAGTCCAGCGCCTTTGGGTGCCGGCTTGTTGGAATAACTCGCCACCACCGAGGTCAGCGCATTGATCAACTCGTTTTCATTAACCGGCTTTAACAACAGCCTGGCGGCACCGGCTTTGGTGATTCGCTCCCGTTCAGCCATCGTGACATCAGCGGTCAGGGCGATAATTGGCGGGCTCTCGCCGGACTGCTGGATAATCGTCTCGCTGGCGGCGACACCGTCAATAACCGGCATATGGATATCCATCAAAATGGCGTCCACATGCAGTTTGCTGGCAATTTCAATCGCCTCCTGACCGTTGTTGGCGGTCAGGCAGCTGGCGCCGTAGCTCTTGAGCAGCCGCACCAGCAACTTCTGGTTAAAGGCGTTATCTTCGGCAATCAGTATGGTGACACCATCCAGCACCTGATCTGCGGATCTGCGGTGAGTTGAAGCGCCAACCAGAGTCTCACTGTTGGGTATGGCATTTTCGGTCAGCTCACAGGTAAATGAAAACACCGATCCTTCGTCCACTTTACTGTGCACGGTTATTTCGCCACCCATCACATGAACCAGGTTTTTACAGATCGACAGGCCAAGTCCGGTACCGCCAAAACGGCGATTGATCGAGGTGTCTTCCTGGGAGAAGGGGTCAAACAGAGTCGGTATTTTCGATTCTTCGATGCCTTTGCCGGTATCGGCAACCGAACATTCCAGAGTGACCTTGCCGCCAATATTACTCAGGCAGCGAATATCGACTTTGACGCTGCCGGCGTCGGTAAACTTGATCGCATTGCTCAGCAGATTGCTGATCACCTGAGTAAACCGCACCGGATCTCCCACGAGGGCTCGCGGCACATCGCTGGCAATGCTGTAACTCAGCGTCAGCCCCTTGACCTCGGCGCGCTGGCGGTGAATGGCCATAACATCGGCGATCCACGACTTAATATAAAATGAGATTTTCTCCAGCGTAAAACCACCGACCCGGGCTTTGGAGAACTCGAGAATATCGTCAATCATGGTCAGCAACATACTCGATGACATGCCGATAATACGCAGATTCTCTTCGCGCTTGGCGGGGTCGATCTCGATCGACAACAGTTTCGAAAAGCCGATCACCGCTGTCAGCGGCGTGCGCAACTCGTGACTCATGCGGGCAAGGAACTGATCCTGAGCTTCCATCGCCTCTTCCAGTTCAATCAGGGTGATCTGCAACTGCGCGGTTGCGCGGGCCACTTCGCTCTGCATACGCACATTGGACTGGCGCACACTGGTGGCCAGCTGATTGATACCAGAGGCCAGCTTACGCACCTCGACGGGACCATTTTCAACCGCCAGATTGGTCAGATTACCGGCCTCCATCGACTCCACCACCTCGGTCAGTGATTCAACCGGTCGCGAAATACTGCGGCCGATTCGCATCGACAACCAGGCGGCCACTAGCAGGCCCAGGGTTGAAACCAGCAATATGGCAAAGATGCCCTCGCGATACTGCTGCTCAAGTATTTTGTCGGTGAGCGAAACAACCACCCAGCCCAGTACTTCCGGCCGTGGCGCCTGCCCTTCATCGTAATCTTCCAGCGCCGGCGGTGTCAGCGTGACCCGGGAGTAGTAGTACCAGTTGTGGTCGACAAACCGCGGCCTGCCGAATTCGTTGGAACCGGGAATGCCCACAGCCTTCGCATCCAGCTCGCCGATCGCCACACTGGAGCGCTGACTGGCGTTGTAAAAAAGCAGTCCGTTGACCGCCGGAATATCGAGCACGGACTCGCCGAGGTCGGTCAGCATCTGCTGGTTGTTTGAGTAGAGGGCAAATTCAGCGTTGGCGGCAATTTGCTGCGCAGCAACCGAACCGGTGTTGTGCAGGTTGGCCAACAGCACTGCACGCTGACTGGAGATCATATAGCTGGCCAGCACAATACACAGCAGTGTCAGCGGCAACAGCGAGGTGATCAACAGCCTCGAGTGGATACTGGAAAATTGTCTTTTTCTCTGTGTCACGCCGCTACTCCCCGCCCAACCGCTGTCGGTAAAATTTTTCTTTTCTCAATGGCACATTAAGGGTCGCAGCCACCGAATAATTAAAATGAATGGAATAATATTTTGGTGTGTAGGCACGCCCGGCCCGATCAGGTGAATCCGCCGTTTCAGCGATCAATTCAAGGGTCTGCATGGCGACATTTTCAGGCGAGGAATAGATCGCAGCCAGCGCCCCCGCCTTGAGATAGGTGCGTGAAAAGGCGATAACCGGGACTTTGTGCCGGTAACTCAGATGCAGTATCCATTTGGCGGTGGCCAGATTGATCAGACGGCTGTCGGGTACCGGGATAAAGACATCACTGTCGCGCAATACCGGCTCGATTTTGTGGATCGGGTTGTCTCTGGCGCCAATTCGGACAAACTGCGGCTGCATGCCCGCCGCACTGATAATGTCTGTCAGTTCGGTCTGTCGGCCAACCGCGGAGGGGCCCAACATCACGCCGACTTTTTTCGCCGCCGGCAGAAGCAACTTTGCCAGGCGGGCGCTGCGGCTGGTGGGCTGATCAATACTGATGGACGAGACGCGCCTGGCCAGTGCCTGTTCGACTGAGCCGTAATATTTTCCGGCCAGTGCGATGAATGAACTCTCGGTTATCAGGGCGCTGAGGATCGGCACATTGGGTTGGTATTGATAGGCGGTGTCGGCAGCGGCGGTGCCGATGGTGACAATAAGATCGGCAGATTCGATCTCACCCTGAATTTCGCCAGCGCTGCTTTTGTCGCGGGAGATAAACTCTACGGTTGTGTGGTATTGGCCGGGAAATTGTTCCTCCAGCCCCTGCTTTACCGTGTTCAGCACCTCGAGATAGTCGGTGGCTGGCTTGCTGACAAAAAACAGCAGATTGCGGGTATCAGCACTGGTGTCAAAAACGCACAGCATCGACACAGCAAAAAGCACACAGCTCAACCAGCCCAATCGCGGCCGAGCTGCAGTAAGCTCTTTGCTGTACCCTCTGCCGTACTCTCTGCTGTGCTGTTTGCCAAATCCCTTGATGCGAGAAGGCAAATAGCTGTTTGATGAAATCCCGCTCATATCCAACTCAATAGCTCAGTGCAATTTGCTGTATGCGAACTCCCAATTTAGTGGCTTGTGCCTGACGTGCCCGAAAATCCTAGGGCATCGAAACTTTCAACCCGACAACATACTGGGTTTCAAAACGGTGAAAAATATAGAACTCGTTATAGGGCTCACCGATATTTTGCACGGTGAATGACAGATCCACTTTCGATCGATCGATGGTCCAGCGCTTGGCCGCCTTGAGGTCGATTCGGGTGTAGTTGTCCACTTCCTGACCGCGGTAATGTTTGGTCGCCGAGTTGTAGGTCGTCATCGAACTGAGACTGACGCCATTATCAAAACGGTAACTGGCCAGTACACCGGCGCCGTGTTTGAGACTGTGGATACCCAGGTCGCGATATTCCAGATTCGGGGGCGAGGTGTAGAGGGTTTGGCCGTCGATATCCGAGTAGCTGTAATGTGC
>JALRJD010000040.1 GCA_023255165.1 Porticoccaceae bacterium
GCCTATACCCAATCGGTTGAAATTAACCGAATCGACTTGTCGGACCCCAATCTGGCAACCACGAGAACACTGCTGGTCAATTTGGCTTCCGCGGCGGACGATCTCAGTCTGCGGGCTTACGACAGTGTTTTGGTGCGCACCGTCCCGGAGTATCGGGAGACCAATACCATTACATTGAAAGGCGAAGTGGTGTTCCCCGGTGAATATGTTTTCGCCCGAGGTGAGACGCTCTCCGAGATAATCGAGCGGGCTGGTGGTTTTACCCAATATGCTGACATTAACGCCGCCTTTTTTACCCGAGAAGCGCTGCGCGACGCCGAAGCCAAGAATCTCGCTGATCTCAAAGAGAAGATGGAGCAGGAACTGGCGGCAGAGCAATTGGGCAATGCCGATAAAAAGCTGGATGCCGAATCGTTGGCGCTGCAAAACAGCGCGCTGAAAAAACTTGAAACAGCCAAAGCAATTGGCCGCTTGGTTATTCCATTGCAGGGAATTATGGATCAGCGAGAAGAGGACATTATTTTGGCCTCAGGTGATCAGCTGATTATTCCGCAATTCAGGCAGGAAGTGACCGTGATTGGCGAAGTGCAGCGTCCAACATCACATATGTTTAAGCGCGGCCTCAAGTTCAATGAGTACGTGCAGATGAGCGGTGGCCTGAAGCGTACTGCGGACAAGCGCCAGGTCTACCTGGTCAAATCCAGTGGAGAAGTGGTAGTGCCGCGTTCGGGATGGTTTAAATTTAATTCGAAAGCTGATCAAATTGGCCCCGGCGACACCATTGTGGTACCGGTGGACCCTGATGGTCGTGTGAAGGTGCTACCTTTAATGGCGGATGTGAGTCGTATACTCTATGAATTAGCCTTGGGCGCTGCAGCTATTAAGAGTTTTGGCAACCCCTAATCACTGAACTGCTTATATTGAGCTGAATCACACTGAAAAAACTGATAGATTGCTTTGCAATATCAAAGGAGAGACCGTGCAAAACGAAATACAAACAGCGCAACTTTACGATGACGAGATTGACCTGCGAGAGCTGTTTTCAGTGCTCTGGGCAGGCAAGAAATTAATTGTCGCTATTACCGCACTCTTTGCGATTGTGTCGGTGATCTACGCATTAAGCATTGCCAATGAATATAAGGCATCGGCCGTGGTGGCCCCGGCAGGATCCGGTGGTTCATCGCTGGGGAAAATGGCTGGGCAGCTCGGCGGCTTGGCCTCTCTCGCAGGCATCAATATTGGTGGTGGCGAAAGCGATGAAACCCAGGAGGCGATGGAAATTATGCAGTCCTGGGGCTTTATCGAAGAGTTTATTCAATCCAATAATTTGCAGGTTCCGGTCTATGCCGCGGAGGGCTGGAACAAGGCTAGCAATCGCCTCAAGCTGAATGATGACCTGTATGACGCTGAGTCAAAGCGCTGGCTGATCGAAGACGATGACAGCGGCGAGCTGCGCCCACCCAGCAGCTGGAAGCTGTATAAAGAGTTTCAGAACAGAGTGTCTGTTTCCCAAGATAAAAAAAGTGGCCTGATTAATATCAGTATCGAATATTATTCCCCGCTGATTGCCAAGCAGTGGGTGGATCTATTTGTCAGCTCAATCAATGACTTTATGCGCGCCAGAAAGCTGGAGCAGGTCAATAGAAATATCGAATATCTGACCGCTCAGATTGAAAAAACAGCGATAGCCGAAATGCGTGAAGTGTTTTACCAGCTGGTGGAAGAGCAAACCAAATCCAAAATGTTGGCCGAGGCCAGCCCGGAATATGCTTTTGTTACGGTGAGCAAAGCAATGGTTCCCGAGGAGAAATCCAAA
>JALRJD010000175.1 GCA_023255165.1 Porticoccaceae bacterium
GGCTGTCACGCAATTAACTTTTTGATTCACGATGTGCTCGGTGGCGGGGGTATGGCCAGCATTCGCAACGACCCCCAGGGTAAGGGTTACGGCCAGCTGCTGTTAAATGCGCAGATACCGGTCAGCCCGGAGATTGCCGCGCGGTTGGGTTATTAGTATTGGATTGCTTTGCTCTTTATGACGACGCAAACAAAAACAAGAACAGAAGAACAATAAGAACAGCATAAAGGGAGACCGCTTAATGGCAGTATTTGCCTCAAAGATTAATACCAGTTCCGAGACCTTTCTGCGCCAGCGCGCCGAGATGCTCGAGCTGGTGGACAAACTCAATATGCTTAACGGTCGCGGTCGTGCACTCTCCGAGCAGCGCAAGCCGCGCTTTGAAGCCCGCGGTCAGCTGACCCCTCGCGAACGCTTGGCGCGCCTGCTCGACCCCGGCATGCCTTTTCTCGAGATTGGCAATCTCGCCGGATATCTGGTCGATAGCAAAAACCCGGACAAGTCGATCCCCGGCTCCACAGTGATTGCCGGCATCGGTTTTATCTCTGGCGTGCGCTGCACCGTGGTGGTGGACGATAGCGGCATTATGGCGGGCTCTATGACCACCGCCGGTGGCTACCGTATTCGCCGCGCCGAGCAGATCTCATTGGAACAAAAGCTGCCCTTTGTGCACCTTGTTGAAAGCGCCGGCGGTGACCTGACCAACTATACGGTGGAAGGGTTTAGTGCCGGCGGCGCGCTGTTTGGCGGTCTGGCGCAGCTGAGTAAGGCAGGTATTCCAGTGATTTCGATACTGCATGGTTCCTCTACTGCCGGGGGTGCCTATATGCCGGGCCTGAGTGACTATGTGATTGCGGTAAAGGGTAGGGGCCGCGCCTTTTTGGCCGGGCCGCCGCTGTTAAAAGCTGCCACCGGTGAAATTGCTACTGAGGAAGAGCTTGGCGGCGCTGAAATGCACGCGACCATTTCCGGTCTGGCGGAATATCTCGCCGAGAATGATGGTCAGGGTATTCAGATCTGTCGTGAAGTGATCGAGCGGCTGCAGTGGAACGATAACTGCCAGCTGCCACCCCAGCGCAGTTTTCTTGAGCCTATCTACGATCCGGATGAAATCGCCGGCGTGGTGCCCACCGACTATCGCACTCCCTACGATATGCGCGAGCTGGTGGCGCGAGTGGTGGATGGCTCTGACTTTCTCGACTTTAAGCCGCGCTTTGGTGCCGCCACTGTCTGCCTGCAAGCCGAGATCTTTGGTCATGCGGTGGGCATTATCGGCAATAACGGCCCCATCGATCCCCAGGGCGCCAACAAGGCCACGCAGTTTTTACAGCTGCTTGATCAGGCCAATATTCCGGCGTTGTTTTTCCAGAACACCACCGGCTACATAGTCGGCACCAAGTCCGAGCAGGCGGGGATGATCAAGCACGGCTCGAAGATGATTCAGGCGGTGCGCAATCTCGAGGTGCCGCGTATTACCTTTATGACCGGGGCCAGCTTTGGTGCCGGCAACTATGGCATGTGTGGGCGAGGCTATGACCCGGACTTTCTCTACACGTTTCCCAACGCTCGCATGGGCGTGATGGGTGGCGAGCAGGCGGCCAAGACCATGTCGATGGTGGCGCGGGGTAAAGCCGCGGCCATGGGCGTTGAGCCGGATGAAGAGCAGCTGGCGCAGCAAGAACAGATGATGGCCCATATCTTTGATTCCCAGTCCGATGCCTTTTATACCTCCGGTCATATGATGGACGACGGCATGATCGATCCGCGCAATATGCGCAGTACCCTGGGCATGTTACTTGAGACTGTGCGCGAGGCGCGCTATCGGATTGTGCGGCCAAATAGTTTTGGCATAGCCCGAATATAGAGCCCGACTTTAGGGCCCGATTTTAAGGCACGATTTTAGGGCCCGATTTTAAAGCCCGACTATACAGCCCGACTATACAGCCCATTTTTGATAGCAATGGCCCAATTTACGAGAGCGATAAGATAATGACTGATCTTGCAAACAACCCGCTGCCCGCCACGCAAACGCTGATTTTGCAGCGCCAGGGCTCGGTATTAACCATCTGGTTAAACCGCCCCGAGGCTAAAAATGCCTTGTCAGCGGAGATGACCGACGAACTGAGCCTGGTTCTGGATAGCACTCGTAACGACCGCAGCATTCGCACCATTGTGCTGCGCGGCAAAGGCGGTGTGTTTTGCGCCGGGGGTGATATCAAAGGGTTTAAGTCGGATATGCAGCAGGTCAGCGCCGAGCAGGTCGCCAAGGGCAACCGCGGGTTTGGCGACCTGATGATCAAGCTGAATGAACAGCCCCAGGTTGTGATTATTCTGGTTGAGGGCGCTGCCATTGGCGGCGGTCTTGGTCTTGCCTGTGTTGGCGACATTACCTTGGTTACCGCGGATGCACGCTTCCGCCTGAGTGAAACCAGTTTGGGTATCCCGCCAGCGCAGATTGCGCCCTTTGTTACCGAGCGCGTCGGCCTGACTCAGGCGCGACGGCTGATGCTCACCGGTGCGCGCTTTACCGGTGCCGAGGCGGTGACTCTGGGCATTGCCCACGGGGTGGCGGTCGACAGTGATGATCTCGACGCCCAGTGCCAGCAGATTTTGCAGCAGATCAACGCCTGCGCCCCGGGAGCCAATGCGGTAACCAAAAGTATTTTGTTTGAGACCTTGCGCCGACCCCGCACCGAGGCGCTGGACTTTGCCTCACAGGGTTTTGCCCAGTGCATGCTTAGTGCTGAGGGGCTTGAGGGCATCGCCGCCTTTGTTGAGAAGCGTAAGCCCTCCTGGGC
>JALRJD010000125.1 GCA_023255165.1 Porticoccaceae bacterium
TTTATTAACGTGTTCTACAAGAACATTTGGTTTAGGTCTGCTCATAATTGATTTATGTTACTGTTTATTTATCATTAAAAACTACGTACATAATTACCATTTTCCACCGTCCATACTGATGTTTGTGGATTGATTCTGATCCGAATTTGACTGTTTTGATAGTCGTGTGCAATAGGCTAATAAATCAAATATATCG
This sequence comes from Porticoccaceae bacterium, assembly GCA_023255165.1. Lineage (GTDB taxonomy): Bacteria > Pseudomonadota > Gammaproteobacteria > Pseudomonadales > Porticoccaceae > HTCC2207. The sequence continues at coordinate 197 of JALRJD010000125.1, forward strand.
TTATGGTCGGCGGTGCGCCGCTCAACGAAGAGTTTGGTCTGGCCGTTGGCGCCGACGCTTACTGTCGCGATGCGGCGGATGCGGCGACCACCGCGATTCGACTGGTAACAGAGCGCAGGGCCCTCGAGACTGCCTGATGTCAGAGGCGACGCAGGCAAAATTGTTAGTTATTGCCTGCGGAGCGCTGGCTCGGGAAATAGTCTGGCTACAGAAAACCAGCTTAGCTAAAAACAGCCTCTGGGCGCAGATGGATCTGCAGTGTCTTGATGCGGAGCTGCATAACAGCCCCAAGCTGATCGCGGGAAAATTGCGCGAAAAAATCGCCCTGAACAGGGACAGATATAAACAGATTTTTGTTGCCTATGGCGACTGTGGCAGCGGCGGTGATATCGACCGGCTGATTGCTGAAGAGGGAATTGAACGACTGCCCGGCGCTCACTGTTACAGTTTTTTTGCCGGACAAAAACAGTTTGATGCGCTCGCTGAACAGGAGCCGGGGACTTTTTTTCTCACCGACTTTCTGGCCGAGCATTTTGAGCGTTTGGTGATTAAAGGGTTGCAGCTCGACCGGCACCCTCAATTGCGCGAGCAGTTTTTCGCCCATTATAAAAAGCTGGTCTATCTGTCTCAGCGAAAGGAGCAGCGGTTGGTCAGCGCGGCACAACAGGCAGCGGACTATCTGCAACTTGCCTTTGAACACCATCACTGTGGTTACGGTGATTTGCATACTGCTCTGGATGCGCAGATTTTAAAATTGAGCTAGCCGGAGGGGGTTTGCAATGCAGAAAATAGAAGTATTTTGGCGCGATATTCCGGCTCAGGTTTTGGTCAAGCGAGGCCGCGAGCGCGGCAAAACTATCCTCAGCCACCGCTTTCAGGCGGCCATCGACCGCGCTGCCATGCGCGCTGGGCGGGGTGGCAGCGACGAGTATCTTGAAGACTGGCGTCGGGTCAGCTCCGAGATTAGCGATCAGGGCACGCCTCAAGAGCTGGCCGATCAGTACGCCAGCGCAATTGAACAAACCTATTCCAATGAAGATATTGCCGCGCTGGTTGCAGGCAAAGGTCTCAAGGTGAGTGCCTGATGAAAACGGTTCGCTATTGGTCGGTGCGCAATGCGCGCTGGTTGCACTGGTTTTATGAGGCGCTTGAAAAACTGCTGGTGCTGCTGCATCCGGTGCTGGTCAAAATCGGTTATCGCCGCCTCGACCGCCCCTTTGCCGCGGTGGAAAAAGTGGTCAAGGGTTTCCTGTTTGACTCCAAATCCTGCGGCCAGTGCACACTCGGTTCCACCGGTCTGGCCTGTCCGATGAACTGCCCGAAAACACTGCGCAATGGCCCCTGTGGGGGTGTGCGCGGCGATGGCGGCTGTGAGGTCAAGCCCGACATGACCTGTGTCTGGGTCACCGCCTGGGAGGGCAGCCAGCGTATTGGCCAGCCCGAGTCGACCATTCAGGTGATCCAGCCACCGCTGGATTCACGGCTCAATGGCACCAGCGCCTGGTTGCGTGAAGTGCGTAAGAAACTCGGGATCGCAGAGCCATGATGTTTGATGATGAACCTATAGCGGGTGAAAACCTGCCGATCCTGCCGGGCCATGTTTCGCCAGGCCGCTTTGAGCGGGTGTTGCGCGCCGGTCAGTTTGCAGTTACTGCCGAGATTGCGCCGCCGGATTCCGCCGACCCGGTGGAAGTGTATGAGCGCGCGCAGATGTTTGATGGTTATGTGGACGCCATCAATGCCACCGATGGTTCCGGCGCCAACTGCCATATGTCCAGTGTGGGTATGTGTGCGTTGCTGACCCGACGCGGCTACTCGATGATTATGCAGATCTCCTGCCGCGACAAAAACCGTATCGCCATTCAGGGCGATGTGCTCGGGGCCTCGGCCATGGGCGTATCGAATATTCTCTGCCTCACTGGCGACGGCGTGCAGTCTGGCGACCACCCGGAAGCCAAGCCAGTGTTTGATATGGACTGCATGACCTCATTGTCGATGTTGCGCGGTATGCGCGATGAGGGAAAATTTTTAAGTGGACGCAAAATCAGCTCGCCGCCACAGGTGTTTCTCGGTGCCGCGGCCAATCCCTTTGCGCCGCCATTTGATTATCGGCCAATGCGGCTGGCGAAAAAGGTGGCTGCCGGCGCGCAGTTTGTGCAGACCCAGTACTGCTTTGATATTGAGCGCCTGGAAAACTATATGGCTCAGGTGCGCGATATGGGGCTGCATCAAAAAGTGTTTATCTTGCCCGGCGTTGGCCCGCTAGCGTCGGCCAAGTCAGCCGAATGGATTCGCAACAATGTTGCCGGCGTGCATATCCCTGATGCGGTGATTAAGCGTCTCGCCGGCGCTGAGGATCAGAAGCAGGAAGGTGTCAATATCTGTATCGAAATGGTCGAACAGATTCGTGAGATGGCCGGCGTAAGCGGCGTGCATCTGATGGCCTACAAGCAGGAACACCGGATTGCCGAAATCGTGGAAAAAACCCGAGTGCTGGGAGATCGTATTCCCTGGCACCCAAACCGATAAATTTTTGGAGAAAGACATGACCATCACCACCATCAGTTCCGCGACCAGAGAAGTCAAAATTGGCTTTGATCAGCCGTTTGTTATTATCGGGGAGCGCATCAACCCTACCGGGCGCAAGATTCTCGCCGAAGAGATGAAAAATGGTGATTACAGCCGTGTTGAATCCGATGCCCTGGCTCAGGTCGCCGCCGGCGCCCAGATGCTGGATGTGAATGCCGGTATTCCACTGGCCGACGAGCCGCGCATTTTGGCCGAGGCGATTCAGCTGGTGCAGTCGATTACCGATGTGCCGCTGAGCATTGACTCATCGATTATCGAAGCGTTGGAAGCGGGTCTTGCGGTTTATCAGGGCAAGGCGCTGGTCAACTCAGTGACTGGCGAAGATGAAGTGCTCGAGCGAGTGTTGCCGCTGGTGGCCAAATACGGCGCCTCGGTAGTGGCGATTTCCAACGACGAAACCGGTATCTCCGAAGATCCGAACGAGCGCTTTAAAGTGGCCAAGAAAATTGTTGAGCGCGCCGCTGATTACGGTATTCATTACAGCGATGTGGTGGTCGACCCACTGGTTATGCCGATTGGTGCGATCAACACCGCCGGCCTGCAGGTTATGCATTTGCTGCGTCGACTGCGCGAAGAACTCAAGGTCAACACCACCTGCGGCGCCTCCAATGTCAGCTTTGGTCTGCCCAACCGCAATGGTATTAACAGCGCTTTTTTGACCATGGCCATGGGTGCCGGAATGACCTCGGCAATTACCAGTCCACTGCACCCTGAGGTCATGCAAGCCGTGCGTGGTGGTGATGTGA
>JALRJD010000135.1 GCA_023255165.1 Porticoccaceae bacterium
TTGAGCTTAGGCCCTCAATGATTGCCGCTTCAGTCCCGCCAAGCACAACTCCGCCCATGACGCCCGTTAGACCTGCGGGCTACTATCAGGCTTGCTGCCGCCCATTTTACCCAACAGCCAACGAACAGGCGCATAGAAACCAAAACCGGCGGCCAGGGCAAACAGAATACGCGGCGGGTCGATAGTGATCACCACAAAACCCATCACCACAGAGAGGATTACCATAAATGGCACCTTGCCGCGGAAATCAATCTCTTTAAAACTGGGATATTTAAGATTGGAAACCATTAGCAGACCGGCGACCGCGGTCAAAAATGCGGCGATAACCGACAGCCCAAGCGACGGACCAAGATCCCAGGTCGACCAGATAAAGCCAGCGACCAGTGCCGCGGCGGCCGGACTTGGCAGCCCGGTAAAAGTTTTTTTATCGGCCAGCTCGGCCTGAACATTAAAGCGCGCCAGGCGCAGCGCGGCGCAGGAGGCGTAGACAAAAGCCGCCGCCAGACCCAGCTTGCCGAGGCCACTCAGCGCCCAGCCATAGGCGACCACAGCGGGGGCAACACCAAACGAGACCATATCGGAAAGGCTGTCGTACTGCACACCAAAGTCACTCTGGGTGTTGGTCATGCGCGCCACTCGGCCATCGAGACCGTCGAACAGCATGGCGGCAAAAATCGCCATCGCCGCCCACTCATAGTTGCCACTAAAACCGGACAGCACCGCGTAAAAACCACCGAACAGCGCGCCGGTGGTGAGAAGATTGGGTAACAGGTAGATGCCTTTGCGACGCACTGGTGGCTCCTCGACTGCTGTCGATTTCAGGTTGACCACGTTTTCCGTGCTGTCTGCTTTGTTGTTCATGCGGTGTCACTCAGTGGACGACTTTGGCGCATTATAGGCCTTTAATCATCCAAATAGCAGCTATGCATTTTGTCGAGATCGGCTGCGGAGAGACCCAGCGCCGAGGTGAGATAGGTTTGCACATCACCATAGCGCTCATCGATAGCGTCGAGAAAAGCGACAATGTTATCCTGGTGCACAGAGCAGTAGGGAATCAGCCAATCGCGGTCCCAGCTCTCGACCTTGGCGTCGCGCAGATGGCCTTCGACAATTTCAATCAGCGCATCGGAATCATAGTGCTCCAGAGTCAACATATAGTCATCGACAATGGTTTGCCGCGGCACATCCAGCGCCGAGAGAATCAGCGCCGCTGCCATGCCGGTGCGGTCTTTGCCCGCCGAGCAGTGAAACACCGAGGCATTGTCCGAATTGTCGACAATATGGCGCATAAAACGGCTAAACGCCGGGATTACCACGTCGATGCAGGAACGATAGGAATTAACCACCAACTGGTGCGAGGAGTCCGCGGTTAACTCACCGCCAAACAGAAATTCCCAAAACCGCGAAATATCGCCGATTGAAATCTGGTAGTCGTCAATAAATTCAGCGCGCACCTCGCGACTGGGGGATTGGGCCTGTTCTTCCTTGCGCCGAAAGTCATGGATCTTGCTGACACCAATCGCTTCCAGACGATCCAGATCACTGTCACTGAGTCGCGCCAGATGACCACAGCGCATAATCTTGCGCCACTTGACGGTGCGACCCTGGCGGTTGCGATAACCGCCGATATCGCGAAAGTTAATTCCGCCATCGAGACTGACGATTCTGCTCTGGTTATCTTCTGACGCCATACTGTTTTCTCGCAGCGCTCAGACGCGCAGTAATTTATCACCGCGGGAGATACCGGAAACGCCGCTTCGCACCACTTCCATAATACCCACTTCGCGAACCGCTTCGATAAAGGCATCGAGCTTGTCACTGTCGCCCGCCAGCTGCACGGTGTAACTGGCCGGGGTGACATCGATAATATGACCGCGGAAAATTTCTACACAGCTTTTCAGTTCGCGGCGAATCTCGTTGTCGGCGGCCTTGATCTTAACCAGCATCAACTCGCGCTCGATATGCGCGCCCTCGGTGAGATCCACAACCTTGATCGTGTCGATCAGCTTGTGCAGCTGCTTGACAATCTGCTCCGCCATTTGATCATCGCCCTGGGTGGTCAGGGTCAGTCGCGACAACGTGTCGTCGTCTGTGGGCGCCACGGTCAGCGTATCGATATTGTATCCACGCTGGGCGAACAAACCGACCACACGCGACAGTGCGCCGGATTCATTTTCCAGCAGGATAGAGATTATCCGTTTCATTAGGTTCTCTCCGTCTTGTTGAGCCACAGGTCGCGCATTGAGCCGCCGGGCATTTGCATTGGGTAAACGTGCTCGGCACGGTCGACATAGATATCCATAAACACCACACGATCTTTCATCGCAAAGCATTCACGCATTTTCTCTTCCAGCTCATCGATATGAGTGACCTTCATGCCGACATGGCCGTAGGCCTCCGCCAGTTTGACAAAGTCCGGCAGTGAATCCTCATAGAGACTCTCGGAGTAGCGACTGCTGTAGTTCATATCCTGCCACTGGCGCACCATGCCCAAGGCCGCGTTATTGAGGTTGATAATCTTCACCGGCAACTTGTGCTGGGTGCATGTAGACAGCTCCTGAATACACATCTGGATACTGCCCTCGCCGGTTACACAGGCAACATCCGTGTCAGGAAATGCCAGCTTGCAGCCCATCGCCGCGGGCAGACCAAAGCCCATGGTGCCGAGGCCGCCGGAATTGATCCAGGTGCGCGGTTTATCAAACAGGTAGTACTGGGCGGCAAACATCTGGTGTTGGCCAACATCGGAAGTCACAATTGCCTCGCCATTGGTCACCTTGTAGAGCATCTTGATCACGTCCTGCGGCTTGATGCAGTTGCCCGAACTCTCTTCGTAACGCGACGCGGTGTAGATGCCTTTATCGGCACGCCACTGGTCAATCTGCTGCCACCACTCGGCAATCGCATCGCCGTCAGGGCTGGTTGTGATCGCCGTTTACCTCGCCTTGAGCATCGAATCTGCTAGCCTGATCCCTTCTTTCCGGTGGGGGATCGGCTCGGGGGCCGGTCTATCGCTATGACTTACTGCGTCGGCATGATGGTGAACGAGGGTCTGGCGATGATCGCCGACACCCGCACGAACGCCGGTGTGGACAACATCTCCTCCTACAAGAAGCTGCACGTCACCGAGGTGACCGGCGACCGCGTCATCTCCATCGCCACGGCCGGCAACCTGTCGGTGACCCAGACGGCGCTCGCCATGCTGGCCGAGGGCGTCC
>JALRJD010000317.1 GCA_023255165.1 Porticoccaceae bacterium
GCGAGCATCGACACTGATGCCAAAATATCTTTCGTCGTAGACGGTCCAGCGCGGCGTCGGAATCTGGATAACCCGGGCGTAATAGAAAGCGCGCTGATTGCTATCGAAGTCCGGGTCCGTCCATACCGCAGTCAACTCAGCGGCGCCTATGCTGTTGCTGTAAGTCGCGTTATCGGTGTCGACGCTATTGCCCACTGCCGGCACATTGCCGGTTAACCAGTTGGCCGAGCGATCATCGGAGAGTGCCACATCAAACACCTGTTCGCGGGTTTCTCCCGCGGCAGTCAACCAACCTTTTACAATCTGCACACGATCAAGATTGGCACCATCCGGGTCCCGTGAAGCGGCAACCATAAAGGTTGGCGCACCATTGTTTTCGGTTCTGATCAAATCGCCGCCCATTGGCACACCCTTGGCATAGCCAATCGAGGCAAAGTCAGCGCGCAACACATCCGCCTGTTCGAATTGCCAACCGCCAAAAAAGCGCAGCTGAATCCGCGTGCCACTGGTCGCATAAACCTCGCGCCGCTTGATCGCCTGAAACAGGGCATCGCGGGTATTTTCCTCGGCCCAGACCGCAACCAGACCGGAGGAGACCAATCGCCAGATTTTTTGCAGCTGGTTGGCCATACGCTTTTCAGTGCGGTCAGCAGCCGGCTCATCATGGGCAAATTTGCCAAAGAAATTGTCTTCATTGGTGGTCGACATGCCGGTGTGGGAGTCGGTGCTGCCGATCAGACCAAACTTGAAGGGATTGACTCCAAGGCTGGCTTCGTGACGCAGCCCCTCTTTTAGTGCCGAGCGGCTGTATTCGTATTGCAGCATCTCCGGTGACTTGTCCTGAGTCAGTGAGATATTGCCGTCATCCCAGGTTTCAAAATCAGCAAACTGATCATCCGGCGACAGATAGGGATGGGTCTCGCCATCGCCCTTTATCTGGGTTGTTTCATAGACCGGTTCCCAGCGCGCCCGCTTGGCAGCATAGGCGGCATCCAGGGGTGTGCCATTGTTGCGATAAGGGGAAAACATCCGTCCATTGCTGACATTGCCATTGTGGGCAATCGCCAGCACTTCACCCCCGGTGGCGCTCTCATAGGTGGCCAGGGCGTCCCAAAGATCTTCCGGATCGGTGCTGTCTTGGGCCGAGAATGGCACCAATTTCGAGGCGCTGGCGGCATCGTCTTTATAGAGCACCACGCGGTGCAAGTTGTCGCCGCTGATCATCGAGGTCCATTCGTAGCCAACAAAGGCGGTGAACTGCCCCGGGCTGTTGTATTGGTCGGCAACACTGGCTGCTTCCGACCACAGCGAGCTGCGCACGCTGTCTGGTGTCTGATACTCGGCAGCATCGGTTTGAATGGCATTGGCAAAGGCTTTGGCCAGATCGGTTGAGCGCCCTTCGCGTAACATGGCCTGCCATTCGCGACCCATCTGCCAGCTTTTCAGGCGTGGATCATCCGCTGCAAGTTGGGCAAAAACACCGAGATATTCGGCATGATCTGTCACCGCCAGAAAGTCCAGCGGCCGACGCAATCTGACCGGCATACCATTGTCTGCTATCACTGTCCCACCGCGGGCAAACTGATAGGCCTGCTCACTGGTGAGCCGCGTTTCCATGGTGTAGGCGTCCGCGGATAGACGGCTGTGCAGGTGCAGGTCGCCCCAATAGAGATTGCTCAAATGGTCTCGAACCGGCAGCGAATAGAGCTTTTTCTCGGCAGCCAGATTTTCCGCGGCCGCTGAATTTTCAACACCCGCCGCGGCACTCTCTTCAACACCGGCCGCGGCGCTTGCCACCAAACTGCCCAGTGAAAACAGCGAGGCTATCAATAACCGTCTAGTATTTAATGTGCTCTTGAGTTTGAATGATCGGGCTGAAGTTGGCATGGACTGTTGGCTCCTGGTTAAACTTTTTTATTCTTTTTATTTTTCTTGTTTTTTTGCAGGTGGCGTTTCGTTAGAACACTCGCTAAAACACTCGTTAAAACACCTGTTAAAACATCGCCCGAACAACTTTTCCTATCAGCTATCGCAGTAATCACTGCGGCTTATCGGCAGAGCTATTTTTTATTTGCAGAGCTTTTATTTACAGAATCTTTGTAAGCAGAAAGCGGCGTCACTATCTCGATCAGGTTGCCGTTATTGTCACGAATAAACAAGAGACGGCGGCCAGCATCGACAAAGGTAGTCGGCGGCAACTCCAGCTCCACGCCTCGGCTGAGCAGTTCCGCCGCCACGGCGTCCACATCGGCACTCATAAACGACAGGTGCACAAAGCCGCGATCAGAGAGCGCAGCAAATACATCCGGGGGTAATTTTTCCGACTGGAATTCCTCAGGGGTGGCCACCACTTCAATCATAAAACCATTGGCGGCGATATAGCCGACATCGACATCCGGATGACCGGGCACATCCCACTCGCGCACCACTTCAAAGCCGAAAACACTGCGATACCAGTCAACGGTGGCCTGATAGTCAGCCGTCGAGATCATAATATGATCGGCACGCAGCAGGGCCAACGGATTGGCTTTGGGCACCGGCTCATCGGCAGAGGCCGAAGAGGCTGATGCAAAGGTGTGCAAGCCAAAGATGGTTAAGCCAAAGACGGTTAAGCCAAACGCGAATGTTAATCCGGAGAAAATACGCTTAACCATCTCTGCAGCCCTGTTATTACCGATTAATCTGCATTGCCATTGACATAATCATTGAGCAACTCATGGAAACGCTGCACGCGTTTTTCCTGATGGGTCAGGATACAACCTTTAAAGCCACGTGAGTTAAGTCCCTGCTGCTGGCTGGTGCCAATGCTCAGATCCTGGTCGGCAACATAGCCCACTGACTGACCATCGCCGTAGACACTGTGACGATTTTCTGCCCACTCCAGCGGCATCGGACCAATCGGCGTCTCAACTTCTTGCATGCCTTCAACCGGCGGCACCAGAACCCAGTGGTGGAAAACACACTTTGCCGGATCGGTTGGATGGGGCTCGGTGCGCAATATCTGGCACTGCTCCGGTGACATAGTGATGGTCAGGTTGGGAAATAATGTGCAGTGGAAATAATCCACCAGCTGCTGATCACTCATGTTTTCGTAGTTGGTAAACCCGCGTTCAGGCCCGAGGCGGCGTTTGGCGGCAATAATTGCTTCGCGAATTTCACCGGTTCTGCCGGTGTAATCGGCTGGATCTATGCCCCATGCGCGAGCCACATCATCGAGGGGCGCGGGCACGTCACCGGACTCGAACTCCGGATTGCGCGTAGTGGCCTGGTGGCCTTTCATCCACATGGAGTTATGGCCGCTTTCATACATCTCAAACAAGGTGTCGGGCAGACCGTCATTGATAAAGGTCGACAGCTCCGGATGGATGGTCGGCAAGTGATAACTTTCATTGAAGTTGTCGCGGATAATTTTCCAGTTAAAGTCTGCTTCCGCGGTCAGGTACATCACCCGAACCCAGTTATCCAGACCGTAGTCTTTCAATCGCTCAGGCAGTGGCTCAAGCCACTCGAGCAGCGGTTTCGCATCGGCGTCCATGCAATAGAAGATAAACGGGCCCCAGGTTTCACAGCGCACTTCGGCGAGACGAACTTTGCCGCAGGGATTGCCATCGGGAAAATCGTCCGGATCCTGCACATTGACCAACACACCGTCGGGTGCGAATTGCCAGCCGTGATAGCCACAGGTGATTTTGTCGCTGCCGCCTATCTCACCGAGTATCAAACGGTTGCCGCGGTGTGGGCAGGTGTTATAAAAAGCCTTGATCGAGCCGTCAGCCTGACGAATCATAATCACTGACTCAGCGCCGAGATTGTGGCGCACATAGTCGCCCTCTTGCTCAAGCTCCGCGACCATACCGCCAAGATGCCAGACCCGCGGCCATAAAAACTGGTTTTCACGGTCCATAAATTCTTTGGAGGTATAGCGATCCGAAGTGATGACATCGCCGCGAACGGGAAGATCGAAGCCCTGGGCATATCGCGAAGTCTCAGACTGCAAGCTCATTTCTTATCCTCTTTATTTATCGTTGGTAAAACGGCAAACAGACCGATAAAGGTCTGTTTGCCTTGCATCTTGCATCGTTATTTACAGATCAGGCCGCCATCGACAACCAGCTCTGTGCCGGTGACATAGCTTGCTTCATCCGAGGCCAAAAACAATGCACAGTTGGCCACTTCCTCGGGATAACCCATGCGACCCCAGGGCACAGTAGCGCCAAGTTTTTTAAATTCTTCAGGGTTATCGCGACGGGAATCGTTCTGAATATTGGTGTCGATCAGACCAGGGTGTATTGAGTTGCAGCGAATACCGTCGGCAGCGTGCTCAAGGGCGATGCCTTTACACAAAATCTGCACACCGGCTTTGGCGACACCATACACCGAGACACCGGGAATACCACGCAGACCGGCCACCGATGACATATTCACAATCGAACCACCGCCAGACTTGATCATTGCTGGCAGCGCTTTCTGACAACCGAGGAATACGCTGCGCATATTGACGTCCATCTGCAGATCGTAATCGGCCTGTGTGAACTGGCTGATCGGACGCATTACCGCGATACCGGCGTTATTGACCAGAACATCGAGGCTGCCAAAACGCTCAACGCTGGCATCAACCACTTCCTGCCAGCGCTGCTCGTCGACCACATTCTGCTTCATGGTTAACACCTCAGCACCGAGCGCAACCAGCTCTTTTTCACAGGCAGCGAGACCGGCTTCATCGATATCGGTAATAACCAGTTTGGCGCCTTCTTGCGCAAAACGGATGGCAATAGCACGGCCCAAACCGGGGTTGGAGGCGGCGCCTGTAATCAGCGCAACTTTATTTAATAATCTGGACATAGGTATTTCTCTTTTTATTTTTGTATTTGGTTCTTATGGTTTGCGGTAGTAGCCCGCTTGCATTGTTTCAGTTGACCTGTTTAGGTGGCATTACCACCGTCAACCATATAGACACTGCCGGTACAGTAGCTGCTTTCGTCACTGGCCAGGAACAACATCAGGTTGGCCACTTCTTGCGGCTGACCATAGCGGCCCATCGGTGTGCCTGCCTCGATCATGGTTTTGAAATCAAGGCCGGTGGCATCGTTAAAACCGTCGACAATCGAATTCATCATGCGTGTTTCAATTGGGCCCGGATTAACCGTATTAACGCGAATGCCAAAACCGGCAAATTCCAATGCAGCACAGCGCATCAAACCCACCACAGCGTGCTTGCTGCTGTTATAAACCGCGGTATTGGGCGAACCCTTGACCCCGGCGCCAGAGGAAGTGATCACAATGCTGCCACCGCCGCCATCGCGCATAACCGGCACCACATAGTGCAGGCCGAGCCAGACACCGCGCACATTGACCGACATCACCTGGTCAAAATTTTCCACGCTGGTTTCAATAATCGAGCCGATCGCTCCTTCAATTCCAGCATTGGCGACAAATACATCGATGCCGCCAAAGGTCTCAACACAGGCCTTGACCATATTCTCAACCTGGTCAGCCTGAGTCACGTCCACCGCCACACAGGCGCAGCGATGTGAACCAAACTCATCAACCATCGGCTGAGTGACCGAGGTGCCAATATCGGCCATCATCACTTTGGCGCCTTCGGCGACAAACCGCTTAACCGCTTCAACACCGATGCCACCACCGGCGCCAGTAATCAGTACAACCTTGTTTTCGAGCTTCATTTTTGATTCCTTAACTTTTTAGAGTCGCAATTTAGAGCAGCAAACAGTAAGCCTGCCTTTTATTCCGCGGGAATTTCCCCGGCAGCCACCATCGCATCAAACAGTTCGGTTCCCATCGGGTTGCGGCGCAGACAGAGGCCACCGTTGACCTGAAGATTTTCGCCGGTCATATAACATTCGTCAGAGGCGAGGAAGGTTGCCGCCGCGGCAATATCATCGCTGCTGCCAATACGACCCATGGGATAACAATCTTCAAAGGCCTTTAGCAGCGCCGGGCTCTGCAGCGCGTCGGCAGTCATTGGTGTATCAGTGAGACCGGGTGAGATGCTGTTGGCACGAATACCTTTGCAGCCATATTGGTTGGCAACACAGCGAATCAGATGGTCGGTGCCCGCCTTGGTGCCCATATAAGCGGCGTGGTCGTCGAGCATTATTTTGGCGGTAGCGGAAGAGATCTGAATAATTGAGCCGCCAGTGGCATCCATTGTCGCCACCAGCTTCTGCAGCCACATAAATGGCCCTTTAAACTGCAGGTCAATCATTTGGTCGAGCTGTTCTTCAGTGTTTTCAGTCAGGGGAACCAGCAGACCCCAACCGGTCGCGTTAATCGCCACATCCACGCGCGAGTGACGCTCAACAATGGTGTCGATCATGGCATCAATAGAGGCTTTTTTGGAGAAATCGCAAACGACCCAATCGCCATTAATTTCCTCGGCCAGCGCACGCAATCGCTCTTCATTGCGACCCGAGACAACCACCTTGGCACCCTCCGCCGCGAAGCGACGCGCCATCACCTGACCCATATTGTCTTTGCTGGCAGCACCGACAATCGAGACCACCTTTCCATCAAACCGACCCATAACAGAACCCCTCATTTAATTGTTGTTATTTTGCCGTTGCGGATGGCTCGAAACTGCATCCGATAAAACAGACAAGAATGTTTCTTTTTCAAGATGATATTATCAATTCAGGTGGGCTGCAACTCCTTTGTCCCGCTGGGAAAGATTGCGCGAATATCAGGCAACAGATGAAAGAAACAGAGTAAGGAACCCGCGCCAAGAGGCTGGGAGGCAGCTCCCATGGGACCACAAAGAAAGCTGATGCGACGTTTTAATCGATAGCTTAAAACGGATACAAGCCGGCAAGCCGGCTTGTATAAAAGATCGAAATGCTAAAGCTTGAAGACAAGCCCGAGAAACACAACTAACCTTTCTCGGCCAGATCCGCTTCCTGATAGATGTTATAGATAATATCGGTCAGATAGGTTCTGATGCGCTTGGCCCGGGCATTTTTGCGCACCGACATATGGCTCAGGGCCATGCCCTTCATCAAAAACTGCACAATATCGTGGGCCGCTTCAAGTCTGGCCAAATTCTCCCAGTGCGGGAAAACCGCCTTAACGGTATCGAGAAACTGCTTCTCAAAATCCTTTTCCACCGGCTCGATAATCTGTCGCAGCTCGGCATCGGTGCGCGAGGCCGCCAACATTTCCTGATAGGCCATAAATGAAGGCAGATTGACATAGTCCCAGGCCGCCTCAACTGACTCGCGAACCGCCTGCACCGTGAGCTTGCGCTGCGGATCGTCGATATCCGACATCAGCTCGCGATATTCACGCAGACGCAAGCCATGCAGGTAATCAATCACCGCGCGCATCACTGACATGCGCGAGGGAAAGTGGTGCATCATCGCGCCGCGAGACACTTTGGCGTAATTGGCAATCAATGCGGTGGTGGTGTTGGCGTAGCCCAACTCGAGCAGACACTGAATAGTCGCTTCAAGTATCGCGTTGCGAGTCATGGCACTTTTTTCTGCCTGCCAACCCTTCTCATTGCGCTGTGGCCGCCGAGGGCTTTTGACTGCAGACTTATCTGTCGCCTTTGATTTGGTGCTTGCTGCTGTCATGAAATATTCCTTTTTACTCAGTCGAAATTGAAAAACTAAAAAAAACCATCGCCTGTTTTTGTTTTTATTCTATACAAAAAAAATGTGTTTTACATCACATCCTGCAAAAACAACCGACTCTGTTTGCATTACTCAGTTATCGATAACCTCAACCGCCATTCGAGCCAGCGGCTTCACCAGCTCTCGCATCTGGCTGGCTTTATCACTTGATGCATTGCCACCCAACGCGCGCTGACCAACCCCTTCGAGAATCGCGGCAAAACGAAACATGCTAAAGGCCATATAAAAATTCCAGTCCGGAATCAGCCCCAGACCCATACGCTCGCAGTAGCGCGCCACATACTCTTGTTCACTGGGAATGCCCAGCGCCTGACGGTCAATGCCGCCCAGCCCAGCCAGCACAGAGCGGTTATCCAGACGCAACTGCATACACTGATACGCGAGATCGGCGTAGGGATGACCGAGGGTTGAAAGCTCCCAGTCGAGCAGTGCGATGGCGCGCGGCTCACTGGCATCAAACATTATATTGTCGAGCCGGAAATCCCCGTGGGCCAACACCAGCATGCCATCGTCTTCAGGGGTATTTTCTGGCAGCCATTCAATCAGGCGATCCATATCGGCGATAGGCTCGATCTCCGAGGCCTGATATTGCCTGGTCCAGCGACTAATCTGACGGGCAAAATAATTGCCCGGGCGACCGTAGTCCTGCAAGCCAGCCGCTTCAATATCCACCGAGTGCAAAGCCACCAGTACGCGATTCATCTCATCAAAGATGGCCCCGCGCTGCTCATTGCTCATGCCCGGCAGCGCCGGATCCCACAGCACTCTGCCCTGCTTGAATTCCATCAGATAAAACATGCTGCCAATCACCGCGTCATCTTCACAGAGGTGATAGACCGCCGCGACCGGCACATCGGTATCCGCCAGCGCTGACAAAACCCGAAATTCGCGATCCACAGCGTGGGCGCTTTTCAGCAACTCGCCCGGTGGTTTACGGCGCAGAACATATTCGCCACTTGCGGCGGTTATCTTGAAGGTCGGGTTGGACTGGCCGCCGGCAAATTTCTCGGCGCTCAGCGGGCCTTTAAATCCCGGTACCTGCGCCTCGAGATAAGCGGCCAGCTTTGCGCTATCAAAATCAAAATTCGACATCATCAATACCGCCCCACTCAAGCCTTGGCGCCGGAGTAACGCTCGATAATCTGCTTGCCCAGACCCATCTGATGCACCTCGTCGGGGCCATCGGCCTGGCGGCACCAGCGCGCGTAGTTAAATGCCTCGGCCATAAAGTAATCTTCAGTCAGACCACCAGCACCATGCATCTGCATGGCGCGATCAATCACATTCTGAATTAACAGCGGAATAGTGGTTTTGGTTGCCGCGATCATATCCACCGAGGCCGGAACACCCTGCTGATCAATTTTGTGGCAGGTCTTCAATACCAACAGGCGGGCCATTTCAAGCTCGGAAAACATCCGCGAGATATTCTCGCGGATCGATTGATGCTTGCTGATCTGGCGGCCAAAGGTGGTACGTGACACCGCGCGCTTACAGGCCAGCTCCAACGCGCGCTGACCGGCGCCGATCAGACGCATACAGTGGTGCATGCGGCCCGGCCCCAGGCGACCCTGGGCAATTTCAAAACCGCGACCTTCGCCAAGTAAAACATTCTCCAGCGGCACGCGGCAGTTTTCAAAACGCAGCTCGGCGTGGCCGATTGGCGCATCGTCATAACCCAGCGTGCTCAGCGGACGCACCACAGTGACCCCCGGGGTATCCTTGGGCACCAGCACCTGAGTTTGCTGCAAGTGGCGGCTGGGGTTTTCGGGATCGGACTTGCCCATCACGATAAAGATTTTGGTACGCTCGTTCATGGCGCCAGTGATAAACCATTTGCGCCCGTTAAGAACCCACTCATCACCCTCTTTAACAATGCTCATCTCAACATTGGTGGCGTCACTGGAGGCTACCTGCGGCTCGGTCATGGCATAGGATGATCGGATATCGCCATTCAGCAGCGGCGTCAACCACTGTTGCTGTTGCGCCTTGGTGGCGTAATTCATAAACACTTCCATATTGCCGGTGTCGGGCGCGTTGCAGTTAAACACCTCGGCGGACCAGGTGACACGGCCCATCACTTCGCAGAGTGGTGCATATTCGGCAAACCCGAGACCGCCGTGATCGCAGTATTCGGCATGGGATGGCGGCACAAACAGGTTCCACAGGCCTGCGGCTTTGGCTTTGAGCTTTAGCTCGTCCATTAGCGGCAGTGGGGCGAATCGATTCTCGGCATTGTGCAATTGTTCAGCATAGGCTGCTTCGTTGGGGTAGATGTGTTCGTCGAAGAAGCGCTCCAACTTGTTGAGTAGCTGTTGGGATTTTTCACTGTGTTGGTACATGCAGAGATTCCTTTACGGTTGGTTGTTCTGGCAAAAGTATCTTGTCGCGGAGCGATTCACCCTTTGCGCTTTGATTAGGCATTATAGAGATTTGCGGGGTATCGGCAATAACAATCAAACTGAACTGTTTTATATTCATCACCAGATCTAATACCCCGGCATTCCGAGGACGCTTTTTTATTTTGTCATTCCGAGGGAACTTCTCCCCCATCATTCCGAGGGAACGAAGTGACCGAAGGAATCCACTAAACCTCTTTATGTCACCCTGAGCGTAGCCGAAGGGTCTATTGGCGGCAGGTCAATCACTGGCGTCTTGCCTCTGCGACACGCTGTTAATACGGTCGCTCCCGGCATCCATGCCTCCCGCGACA
>JALRJD010000166.1 GCA_023255165.1 Porticoccaceae bacterium
GCCGAAGTATTCCGCCGTGTTCGGCCAGTGGCTGTGCGACATGGCTGCCGCCGACAACCGCCTGGTGGGTATTACCCCAGCGATGAAGGAAGGCTCTGACCTGGTCGCCTTCAGCGAACGCTACCCGCAGCGTTATTTCGACGTGGCGATAGCCGAGCAGCACGCGGTCACGCTGGCCGCGGGCATGGCATGCGAAGGCTCAAAGCCGGTGGTGGCAATCTATTCGACCTTCTTACAGCGCGGTTATGATCAGTTGATTCACGATGTGGCACTGCAAAATCTCGATGTGTTGTTTGCCCTCGATCGCGCCGGTCTGGTCGGCGAAGATGGCGCCACTCATGCCGGTGCTTACGATATCAGCTATCTGCGCTGCATCCCCAATATGGTGGTGATGGCGCCCTCTGATGAAAATGAAACCCGTCAGCTGTTGTACACCGGCTATATGCACACCGGCCCAGCCGCAGTGCGCTATCCCCGCGGTACAGGCCCCGGTGCGGCAATTGAGAGCACCATGACCGCACTGCCACTGGGCAGAGGGGTGATGGTTCGCGATGGCGCCGGCGTTGCCATTCTCAACTTCGGCACCCTGCTGCCCACCGCGGTTGCGGTAGCTGAAACCCTTAATGCCTCGGTCGCCGATATGCGCTTTGTGAAACCCATTGACGAGCAGCTGATCCGCGATCTCGCCAGCCGCCATCAGTTGCTGGTTACTGTCGAAGAAAACAGCATTTCCGGTGGCGCCGGGTCGGCGGTGAGTGAATTCCTCGCCGAACAGGGCATTGTGATGCCGGTGCTGCATCTGGGCCTGCCCGATCGTTTTGTCGATCACGGCAACCACGGCCAACAGCTGGCCTCGGTCGGTCTGGACGCAGATGGCATCGCCGAGGCCATCAATCGCCGCCTGGCCCTGCTGCAGCTGCCCGCGGCACAAATCCATTCACATTAAAATTATTATGATCCTGAATAGAGGGAGTTCCGAACCATGAAACTTTACGATTACGCTGCCGCCCCCAACCCACGCCGGGTTGCCATTTTCCTTGCCGAAAAAGGCATCGAACTGGAAACCGTGCAAGTTGATTTGATGGCTGGCGAACAGAAGAGCGCGGAGTTTACCGCCATTAATCCAGCCCAGGATGTACCGGCGCTGCTGCTTGATGACGGCACCTGCATCAGTCAGGTCAATGCGATTTGTCTCTATCTGGAAGCGCTCTACCCCGACAACCCACTGTTCGGTCGCACGCCGCTGGAACGCGCCCAGGTCGAGTCGTGGAATCATCGCATTCAGGATAATGGCATTGGCGCAGTGGGCGAAGCCTTCCGCAACTTGACGCCAGGTTTTAAAGGGCGGGCACTGCCTGGACCCGACTCCTATGAGCAAATCCCCGAACTGGCGCAACGCGGACTCAAACGCACGGATAACTTCTTCAAACAGCTCGATGCCCATTTGGCCAACAGCCAGTTTATTGTCGGCGACTATTTTTCCGTGGCCGATATCAGCGCCTATATGACGGTCGAATTTGCCGGCTGGATTAAAAAGGGCATCCCCGAAGGGTGCGACAACCTGCAGCGCTGGTTTGATCAAATCAGTGCCCGACCCAGCGTTAAACGCTAACTGATTTTCCCGCATGTAAAAAAGGGGCCTCTGAGGCCCCTTTTTATGGCTTGTTTTTTACCTTAAATCTCAGACAATTTTAATTGCTGCTTTCCAAAGTAAAACCATTCGGGGCAGCGGTCAGGCTATGGCCGTCACTGTAAGTGACAACCTTGGCTTGATTGCTAAAGTTGTACACCACATAGTTAGTCACGCCATTTTTAACAAATGCCATGGCCGCCGGATCATTGGCGGTCAACTCACCGGTACCGGTCTTTAAATGACCCAGTGCATTGAAGGTGTGCAGCCAGTGATAGGTGTGCGCTTTCGATTCCCCCGCCTCAGCCGCATAGTTGCCAGCCAGACTGTCGTAGTCAGCAATTGCAGCACTGGCATCGGTCATCGCCCAGAGGTTCCACCACAGATCGGTCCACTGATCGGCGGGCAAACCCGAGGGCTTACCATTGGATGATTCGGTCAGACCCAGGGTGACATAGTCCTGCATATAATCCGGATATTGGCCCACATACAAAATCAGCGGGTTGGATGGCAGACCCTGAATACCCAGGATATGCGCGTATGCGGGGCTAAACCATGTGGAGAAGTCCGCACCACTGCCCCAAATAATTGAGGTGGTGATTTTGCTGTAACCCGGTGCGAAGTTGTCGTAATCCGCGCCCAGATTGTTGTAGCCATCGATATTGTTCCAGTATTGCCAGAACGCGGCTGTCGTTGACGCATGCCGGTATATCGCACGCGTGGCATACATGCAGTCCGGGCTGGATTTTGCCCTTAACATGCTCATAAACCCATCTGTGCAACAAGAGAACTTCGCCGTTCTCAGTAGCGCGCGGATACCCATCGGGGCAAAC
>JALRJD010000239.1 GCA_023255165.1 Porticoccaceae bacterium
ATGGTCGGCATTCTCGAGCGCAACCTCGAAGCCGGTCTGACCCTGAAAGCGGGCTGTGGTATCGGCTATGAATTCTCCACCCTGCGACCCAAAGGCGCGTACGTCTCTGGTGCCGGCGCCTACACCTCTGGCCCACTGTCGTTTATGGATATCTATGACAAGATGTGTTTCACCGTCTCCTCCGCCGGCGGACGCCGCGGCGCACAGATGGCAACCTTTGATGTCAGCCACCCGGATGTGTTTGATTTTGTTCGCGCCAAGCGCGAAGACGGTCGCCTGCGCCAGTTCAACCTGTCGCTGCTGATCACCGAAGAGTTTATCGACGCCGTGCGCAACGATGGCAACTGGGACCTGACCTTCCCGGTGAGCGCCAAAGAAGTGGAAGGCGGCCTCGACCTCAAGGGCGACAATATCGTCTGGAAACCTTTCCCCACCACCGAAAACTACATCAGCAATGAAGAAGGCCTGGTCGCCTGCCGCATCTATGAAACCATTCGCGCACAGAAACTGTGGAACGCCATTATGTCGTCCACCTACGACTACGCGGAGCCAGGCTTTATCCTGATCGACCAGGTCAACAAAAATAACAACAACTGGTTCTGCGAAGACATCCGCGCCACCAACCCTTGCGGTGAGCAGCCCCTGCCCCCTTACGGCAGCTGCCTGCTTGGCTCGGTCAACCTGACCAAATTTGTGCGCAACCCGTTCACCGCCGATGCCTACTTTGACTGGGAAGAATACGCCGAAGTGGTTGCCGTATTTACCCGCATGCTCGACAACGTGGTTGAAATCAACGGCCTGCCCCTCGAAGGCCAGCGCAAAGAAATTGAATACAAGCGCCGCCACGGCATGGGCTTCCTGGGCCTGGGTTCCACCATCACCATGCTTTGCATGAAGTATGGCGACCAGGACTCACTGGAGTTTACCGAGCGCGTTGCCCGCGATATGGCCGTCGCCGGTCTTAAAGCCGGTGTCGAGCTGGCCCGTGAAAAAGGTCCAGCGCCGATTATGGAAGACGACTTTGAAGTGACCGCCGCCATGATCTTCAAGCGCCCACAGCTTGCTGCGGACGGCATCAAAGTTGGCGACACCATCAAAGGCAAAGTGTTGCTCGGCAAATACAGCAACTATATGCAGAACGTCGCCAAAGTGGCGCCAGAGCTGGTCGATAGCATCGTTGCAGAGGGCTGCCGTTTCAGCCACCACTCCTCGATCGCGCCCACTGGCACCATCTCGCTGTCGCTGGCCAACAATGTCAGTAACGGCATTGAGCCAAGCTTTGCTCACCACTACTCGCGCAACGTGATCCGTGAAGGCAAAAAGTCGAAAGAGAAGATCGATGTATTCTCCTACGAACTGCTCGCCTACCGCACACTGATCAACGAGAAAGCCATGCCCTACGGCACCAGCGAAGAAGAAGCACTGCCAGACTACTTTGTCAGCTCCGAAACCATCGCGCCAAAAGCCCACGTCGATATTCAGGCCGCGGCACAGAAGTGGGTGGACTCTTCCATCTCGAAGACCATCAATGTGCCAACCGATTGCGACTATGACGACTTTAAAGATATCTATCTCTACGCCGCCGAGAAGGGGCTGAAAGGCTGCACCACCTTCCGCTTCAACCCCGAAGCATTCCAGGGCGTGCTGGTCACCGAGAAAGATCTCGAAAACACCACCTACAGGTTCACCCTGGAAGATGGTTCAACTGTTGAGTTTAAAGGCAATGAAGAAGTTGAGTACGACGGCGAAGTACACACCGCGGCCAACCTGTTTGATGCACTGAAAGAAGGTTACTACGGTAAATTCTGATCAGCCAACGCAACTCCGTAGAATCCCGAGAGGACGAAAATGACAAAGAAAATTGGACAAAAAATTGTTGGCTACAAAGTAGCCTCCGAAGAAGATGTAAAGCCAGCCGAGAAGAAGGCCACCGAGAGCAATATCATCCAGATGCACGAAAAGGTCTCGCGACCCGAAGCATTGGCTGGCAGCACCTACAAGATCAAAACACCGATGTCAGACCATGCTCTATATCTGACCATCAACGACATTATCTTGAATGAAGGCACCGACCACGAGCTGCGTCGTCCCTTTGAAGTGTTTATCAACTCCAAAAATATGGATCACTTCCAATGGATCGTCGCCCTTACCCGGGTCATCTCAGCCGTATTCCGCAAAGGCGGCGACTGCACCTTCCTGGTCGAAGAGCTCAAGGCAGTATTTGACCCCCAGGGCGGCTACTTCAAGCCGGGCGGTAAGTTTATGCCATCTCTGGTCGCTGAAATCGGCTGGGCCATAGAAGACCACCTGCAAAAGATCGGCCTGCTGAAAAAGCCCGAAATCCCCGAACATCAGCAGAAGATCATGGACGAAAAGCGCGCCGAGTTTGAAGGCGCAGCAGTCGCACCAGCTGCAGAGGCCAGCGACTTCCCTCCCACTGCAGAGCTGTGCAAAAAGTGCAGCGTAAAAGCCACCATCCTGATGGACGGCTGCATGACCTGTCTCAACTGCGGCGACTCCAAGTGCGGCTAAAAAGGCACGGTTAGCGATAAGAAACAAGCACGGCGAAGATAACGCCCTGCAAACCAAAAAAAGCGGCCATTGGCCGCTTTTTTTTATAAATTTTTGGCACAAGGCCCTAAGAAAATTAAAAAAAACCCCTGCTGCAAGGAGGGGGAGTGATACAGATCAGCAGGGGCTACAAAACCATAAATTGGAGACAGATACACATCAAATGTCGCATATAAAATCTATGCATTTGTATATAGCTGTACCTATATGACTATGGCCAGGCAAAAAACCCTACCTTAAAAATAAAAAAATTTTACCAATCTGCAACACTGAATTTGAAGAACTGTGACAGGCTAATTTTTGCCGGCAAAGCTCCCACCTGTCATCCTATGCTTGCGCAGCGAAGCAATCCAACCCCGAAACTC
>JALRJD010000290.1 GCA_023255165.1 Porticoccaceae bacterium
TTGATTACCTTAAGACGCTTATAGATACTTTAGAAGAAATTATTAATAATATCCGCTGGCGTCATAGTACTATCAAAAATATGATTGACTGGAGGAGATTTGAAAGTGGTAGTTAATGGATATTATAAAAGTAAAGAATAAAAACAAATCCATTAGCACCTGGAGGAGGCTGGTGTCATTCTGGAGGCGTAACTCTCATCCCCGATTATGGGTCTGTTCGCGAATCTTGTACCGCTTAGAACATCACTGCGGCTACTAGACCGCTTCATAATGTTTGGTGAGAAAGGTGTGTTATCGATAGTAAAAAAGGCTTTTCTAGAGTAGAAAAAGATAATTTTGGCGACGGATATTCGTGCGCCAATTGATGTGCCGCCGGCGAATAACAGTGCACTGGATGGTTACGCCTTCTGTTATGCCGAGGCGGCGGCAAACGATTTTCAGTTGCCGTTGAGTCAGCGCATCGCCGCTGGCAGCGCGCCTCAGTTATTGCAGCCCAATACGGCGGCACGAATTTTTACCGGCGCGGAAATTCCTTCTGGTGCGGATACGGTTGCGATGCAGGAAAACTGTCGCGAGCAAAATAATGTTGTCTGGCTAGATAGTACCGTAAAGACTAGCGCTAATGTCCGGCCGCGAGGGCAGGATATTCAGGCGGGCCAGTCTATTTTGCCCGCCGGCACAAGATTGCGAGCGCAGGAGATGGGTCTGCTGTCGTCGCTGGGTATTGCCGAAGTGTCTGTTTTTAAACCGCTGCGGGTGGCAATTTTTTCCACTGGCGATGAATTGGTTGAGCCGGGCGCGGAACTGCAGCCAGGGCAAATTTATAACTCCAACCGCGCTACATTGACCGGCTTGATTCAGTCGCTGGGTATGCAAGTTATCGATCTGGGCGGTGTGCCGGACCAGCTCGACGCCACCGCGGCGATCTTGCAACAAGCCGCCGCCGATGGCGATATTGTCTTTAGTGCCGGCGGTGTCTCGGTGGGTGAAGAGGATTATGTTAAAACGGCGGTGGCCCAGGTTGGCAGTCTCGATTTCTGGAAAGTGGCGATCAAACCGGGGAAACCGCTGGCCTTTGGTCAGGTGGGGGGCAAACCGTTTATTGGCTTGCCCGGCAATCCCGCATCGGTGTTTGTCACCTTTATGATTTTGGCGCGGCCCTTTTTGCTGGCCAGTCAGGGCCGAGCGGATGTGCAGCCAAAATGGATGAAGGCCCAGGCGCTGTTTGCAAAAGGTGGTGAAAGTCGCGAAGTCTATCTGCGTGCTCGTCTGTTGGATGCTGGCGTTGAGGTCTACCCCAATCAAAGTAGCGGCGTGCTGGCATCGGCTTGCTGGGGCGATGTCTTTGTCAGGCAAGCGAGCGGCCAATCCATAGAGGTTGGCGACTTGGTTGATGTGCTACCCTTTGTGCTTTAACGTCCTAGCCTTAAAACCCTTTACTTGAAAACCTTTACCTGAAAACGTTTAACTGAAAAACTTTCGCGGAGCGCAGTTTGGTAAGCCCACAGGCAACATTAATTGATCCCTTCGGACGCAGCATAAATTACCTGCGGCTGTCGGTTACCGATCGCTGCAATCTGCGCTGCACCTATTGCATGGCGGAAGAGATGACCTTTCTGCCCAAGCAGCAGATTCTTTCGCTTGAAGAGCTGCGTGATGCGGCCACCGCGTTTGTTGAGTTGGGTGTTCGCAAAATTCGCCTGACGGGCGGTGAGCCATTGATTCGTCGTGACATCCTTAAACTGGTCAGTTCACTGGCGGCGCTGCCGGGGCTTGATGAGCTGACCATGACAACGAATGGAGTGCTGTTGCCGACCATGGCGCAGCCGCTTAAAGAGGCGGGCATTGCGCGGTTAAATATCAGCATCGACAGTTTAAAAGCTGATCGTTTTAAACAGCTAACCCGGGTTGGCGAACTGGATCAGGTACTGCAAGGGGTGCGTGCCGCCAAAGCGGCCGGCTTTGCCAAAATCAAACTTAATGCGGTGATTCTCGCCGGCTTTAATGATGACGAGGTGCTGGATCTAACGCGCTTTGCGGTGGATAACGGCCTGGATATTTCATTTATTGAAGAGATGCCGCTCGGTGAAATCTCGTCACACCGCCGTCACGATACCCAGATCACCAGCGGGCATATCCGTGAGCAATTGGCCGCGGAATACCAGCTGCTGGATAGCACCGAAACCACCGGAGGCCCATCGCGCTATGTGCAGGTGGCCAACAGCGATTCAAAGATTGGCTTTATCTCACCCATCTCGAATAATTTTTGTGACAGCTGCAACCGTGTGCGCATGACTGCTGAAGGGCGCCTGTTGCTCTGTCTTGGCAATGAGCACAGTCTTGATCTGCGAGAAATTCTGCGTACCTGGCCTGGCGATAGTGAGCGCTTAAAGCGGCATATTATCCAGGCTATCGGCGACAAACCTGAACGCCATTATTTTGATCCGGAGCAGGTCGATATCGTGCGCTTTATGAATATGACCGGCGGCTGATGGCAATGGATTTGGCTGCGGTTTTTTCCCTGCAATACTCCTACTGGCTGCTTGCAGCCATAGTTCTGATGGCGGTGCTCTACTCCTCGGTGGGTCATGGCGGTGCGTCCGGTTATCTTGCCGCCATGGCACTGTGGGGGCTTGCACCTCACGAGATGCGCCCGGCGGCCCTGGCGATGAATATTCTGGTCACCAGCTGGCTGCTCTACCGCTTTCAACCCTACAAATTAATGCCCTATAAATTGTTCTGGCCACTGGTGTTGGCATCTGCGCCAGCCGCTTTTATTGGTGGCCTGTGGCAAATCGATGCAGCCAGTTATCATTTATTGGTGGGTGCGCTGCTTGGCCTGGCGGCAATCAAAATGCTGGTTAGCACCAAAACTGCTGAGCATGTCCAGTTGCCGGCTCAGTGGCAGG
>JALRJD010000300.1 GCA_023255165.1 Porticoccaceae bacterium
AGACACTTCACTCTCTACTACAAATTTTTCAAACAACCAATTTTCTATTTACCCTAACCCTGTAAATTCTGGTTTTGTAGTTGAAGTATCTAAGGGTTCCGTCCCTAGTGAACTAGGTGGACGGTACTCTAACATAGCAGCAGCAAAGAAGGCTGTAGTTAGATATCTCAACAATAAGAAAGAAAAGGCAGCTGCACCAGAAAAGAAGAAGCCAACAGCTCTTGAGTTGATTGCTGCTGCCGCTGCAAAGAGAAAAATCAATCAGCCACCAGTTTCTGCAAAAGCACTACGCAGAATTGCTGCTGTTGTATCGATGAGCGACCATCGGGACTGTACCAGTAACCATAGTCGAGCTGTTGTCTGCGCCGCTCTCCTGCGATGCACCAGTGCGCCGACTCATGCAGCGCGCTGGAAAGATAATCATAGCGAAAATAGAGCCGATGGCAGATATCAATTTCAGGAATGCCAGCTTCCACGGCAGCCAGCTCTGAAACCGTATTTTGGTCGACCTGATAGCCAGCGGGAATATAGATCGGCTCTGCGGCGCCACCGAGCAACCTGGTTTGAAAAGGTTCGTGAAAAAGCTGCTCAAAGAGCTCGACGATGGTCGTCAGGCGCTGCTGCTCTGTTGACAATTTTTTACCTCTTGTGGCGAATCTGTGCCAGACTGAAACTGTGTAAGGGAATTGTTCGAAGATTATGGCAGTCAATTATATCGGGGTTTGAGTTTTACCGCATAGCTTTCCTGAATAGCTCGACTGGACAGCTCGACTAAATAGCTTTGCCGCAAAGCGTAATTCCAGTCCAAGACTATTTGTAATCTATTGTGCTTTTCAACTTTCTGGAGTACTTTACACAGCGTATGACGCGTTTCCTGCCCACCCTGTTAAGGAGATGTCCAATGAGCAAAATCATTGATTCCGGTTCAACGTCAAATGGCAGTTCCAAGTCAAAGTCCCCACCCCTCGACAATGTGATTGATATCTTTACCCGCAAGCCTCTCTCTGAAAACTACAATAACAAGCTGATTCGACTCTCCCCCGAACTCGACGGGCTGGAAATGCTTTATTCCAACTCCGAGCACCCGGACAAACTGTTCTCGGTCAAGATTCTCGCCTGGGGCCTGCGTGCCAGCGGTGAGGTGGTCGGCCTGGTGCCCTGGCTCAGCGAGCTGATTCCCTGTGACGAAATCAATGACCCACTCAATGGTCAGTGGCAGGGCTATTACGATGAGGGCGTCGATGAGCTTTTTTACAGCGCGCCACTGCACAAGATTGTCGAGCTGGAAACCGCCGCCGATTACTACGAGTATCAGTGCGATTCCGACCGCGAAATCATCCAGGAGATTCCGGACACCATCGGCACCCATGCAGTGCTCTCCGCCGACAAGTTCAAAAGCATCACGCTTAAGGAGGTAGTCAGTTGGAGACTGCATCAGGACGGCACCATCAGCGGCATGCTAATCGATGACAGCAAGATGTTTAGCACTCCGGTGTTGCCCGGAGATGACTGTCTGTTTGAAACCGATGAGTGCGAGGATTTTCGCTATTACTTTCAGCACCACATCGCCAACAAAATTAAGTCAAACGACCCGGAGGCGCTGGCAGCGATTTCCATGCTGGGCGAGAGCTGACTCAATTATCATTAACATTGAATATCGCTGACCGCTAACCTTATAAACCAAAAAGCCGCCGATACTTTTATCGGCGGCTTTTTGTTGTTGACAAGACTGCTTACGTTGTCTGGGTTGCCAGTCAGAGCTGTTTAATCTGGATTGCCGTAGGCCATCAGGCGCTCAAAACGCTTTTCCAGCAACTCATCGATCGGGATTCCCGACAACTCGTCAAGCTGACGGCTCAGGCTCGACTTGAGAGTCACACACATGGCGTCGATATCGCGATGCGCTCCACCCATAGGCTCGGGGATAGTCTCATCGACAATACCCAACTGCTCAAGATTATCCGAGGTAACGCCCATGGCCTCAGCGGCCAGAGGAGCCTTCTCGCTGGTTTTCCAGATAATATTGGCACAACCCTCAGGGGAGATCACAAAATAGGTGCTGTACTGCAGCATATTGGTTCTATCGCCAACGCCAATCGCCAGCGCGCCACCAGAACTGCCCTCGCCAATCACGGTGCAGATAATCGGTGTTTTCAGTCGCGACATCACCGCCAGATTGCGGGCAATCGCCTCGGAGATATTGCGCTCTTCGGAATCAATGCCCGGATAGGCTCCCGGGGTGTCAATCAACGTCAGCACGGGTAACTTAAAGCGTTCCGCAGTCTCCATCAAACGCAGCGCCTTGCGATAGCCTTCAGGTTTCGGCATACCAAAATTGCGCATCACCTTTTCATTGACACCGCGGCCTTTCTCTTCGCCGATCACCATTACCGGCTTGCCGTTCAAACGCGCCACACCGCCAACAATCGCGTTGTCATCACCAAAGTGGCGATCGCCGTGCATCTCTTCCCAGTCGGTAAAGATACGTTTGATATAGTCGAGCGCATAGGGGCGATGCGGATGGCGGGCAACCTGGACAATTTGCCAGGGAGTCAGTTTCGAGTAGATTCCCTCGGTGAGCTTGCGCGATTTTTCGCGTAGCTTGGCCACTTCATCGGCAATATTCAGATCATTGTCATTACCGACAAGCTGTAATTCTTCGATCTTTGCTTCCAGCTCGGCAATCGGTTGTTCGAAAGAGAGATAGTCTAAATTCATGGATGGTGAGATCTCGTGTCGTTGGCTCAACTGGAAGAGCGCGCATTCTACCACTTAAATAAATATTCGCCAGAGTCTATCAGGCCTGAACATTCTGGCAATAGCCTTGGGATTGTTCCTAATCGCTAAGGGCTTTTA
>JALRJD010000334.1 GCA_023255165.1 Porticoccaceae bacterium
AAAGAGATTGAGGCGATAACAAATCAGAGCTGATTGATATAAAAACATTGATACAAAAAATCCTCTGCATCATCGATGCAGAGGATCTCTTTTTTGGCGGTGAGAGAGGGATTCGAACCCTCGAAACGCTATTAACGTTTACACACTTTCCAGGCGTGCTCCTTCAGCCACTCGGACACCTCACCATAAACTGTTACCGTTTTCTATCCATTCCAAACCGGACAGGAGCACGGCGTGCTCGTTGCTTCGAGACATGGCATAGCCATGCCTCTTGTCTCTGCGAGATCGCCCTGCGGGCGTCCAAAATGCATGCGCATTTAGTGATTGCTAGCAGCCTAAAGGCTGTTAGCAAGTCCTTCGGACCGCCTTCTGGGCGCCCAAAATGCATGCGCATTTTGTCAGCCACTCGGACACCTCACCATAAACTGTTACCGGCTTGCGCGGCTCTTCTCTTGAGCGCCGGAACTGTACACAACCAGTCCTGCAAAAGCAATCAGGGCTGGTGTGTACGGCGATGTTTTTAGGCCTTCCGTGTCAGGCTATCTCGCTTTCATAGTCAGCGATTGATGGGCAGGAACAGACCAGGTTGCGGTCGCCGTAGACATGGTCGAGGCGGCCAACGGGTGGCCAGTATTTATTCTCTCGCAGAGATTCAACCGGATAAGCTGCCTGGCTGCGGCTGTAGCTTCGCGTCCATTGATCGCCACTGACGATAGCTGCAGTGTGCGGTGCGTGAACCAATGGGTTGTCGTCGAGCTTGAATTGCCCAGCGGCGACCTGATTGATCTCTTGCTTGATGGCGATCATGGCGTCACAGAAGCGATCGAGTTCGGCTTTTGATTCACTTTCAGTGGGCTCGATCATCAGGGTACCGGCTACCGGGAACGACATGGTCGGGGCGTGGAAGCCATAGTCGATCAGGCGTTTGGCGATATCGTCAACGCTGATGCCGATATCATCTTTGATGGCGCGCACGTCGAGAATGCATTCGTGGGCTATTCGACCCTGAGCGCCGGTGTAGAGAATTTCGTAATGGTCCTGCAGCCGGGTGGCAATATAGTTGGCATTCAGGATGGCCATTTCGGTGGCCTGTTTAAGCCCGCTGCGGCCCATCATGCGGATATACATCCAGGTGATCGGCAGAATGCTGGCGCTGCCATAGGGCGCGGCGGAGACTTGCCCTCCCCTGCGCTCGCCACCGTCGGTTTCTTTCGGCATAAAGGCCGCCAGATGAGCACCAACGCCGATAGGGCCAACACCCGGACCACCACCACCGTGGGGAATGCAGAAGGTTTTATGCAGATTAAGGTGCGAGACGTCGCCGCCAAACTTGCCCGGCTGACAGAGGCCGACCATCGCATTGAGGTTGGCGCCGTCGATATAAACCTGGCCGCCATGTTGGTGAACAATATCGCAGATCTCGCCGATGCGTTCTTCAAACACGCCGTGAGTCGAGGGGTAGGTCACCATAATCGCTGACAACTTGGCGGAGTGAAGTTCTGCCTTGGCTTTTAGGTCATCGACATCGACATTGCCTTGGTCGTCACATTTGACTACCACCACTTGCATGCCACACATCTGCGCGGAAGCGGGGTTGGTGCCATGTGCCGAACTGGGAATCAGGCAGACATTGCGCTCGGCTTCTCCGCGGCTTTCGTGGTAGCCGCGAATCGCCAGTAGCCCGGCATATTCGCCCTGTGAGCCAGCGTTGGGCTGCAGCGACATAGCATCGTAGCCGGTGGCGGCACAGAGCATGGCTTCGAGGTCCTCGATCATGGCGCGATAACCGAGGGTTTGATCAGCCGGTGCAAAGGGGTGCATGGTGGAAAATTCCGGCCAGGTTATCGGCAACATCTCGGCGGTAGCGTTGAGTTTCATGGTGCATGAGCCGAGCGGGATCATGGCGCGATCAAGGGCGATATCCTTGTCCGAAAGCCTGCGCAGATAACGCAACATCTCGGTTTCGGAATGGTAACGATTAAAGGTCGGGTGGCTTAAAAAGCCATCAGTGCGCAACAGATCACCGGGCAGCGAGTCGTCTACGTCCACTGCCAGTTGATCCACCTGCAACTGATGGTCGCCGATCAGAATGGTCCACAGGTCATCAATATCCTTGCGGGTGACAGTTTCATCCAGCGAGACACCGAGTGTGTTTTCGTCAATGCGGCGCAGATTGATTTCACGTGCTTGCGCCGCCAGCAAAATCTCCGCCGTGCGGCTGCCGGTATTAAGCGTCAAGGTATCAAACCAGTGGCTGTTGAGCGGATATATGCCGTGCAACGCCAACCCTTTTGCCAGCACTGAGGTCATCAGGTTAACTCGCCGCGCGATACGCTCAAGCCCGCCGGGGCCGTGGTAGAC
>JALRJD010000339.1 GCA_023255165.1 Porticoccaceae bacterium
CCTCATCGGAGAGATCGGCGAGGATAATATCGTCTTCGTCAGACATATCTGAATCCTTAAACAAGCGTTAACTTAATAATCACGATCGGCAAACGAGCCTTTGCGTCGCGCCATAAAATCCAACAGTGCTTCATCTACCGCAGGGTCAATGGATGGCGCCTGATAGTCGTTGAGCATCTGCTTCCACAAAACATTGGCGCGCTGAGCTGTATCCAAACCACCGTCCGCCGTCCACTGCTCATAGCTATTGTTGTCAGCCACAGTGGAGCGATAGAAAGCCGTTTCAAAATTAGCCAGCGTGTGCGCCGAACCGAGATAATGCTTGCCCGGGCCCACTTCACGAACCGCATCCAGCGCCTGTCCGTTCTCGGACATATCCATCCCGCCAAGCAGCACCGCTAACATGCTGGCCTGGTCACAATCCATAATAAATTTCTCGTAACCCATCGCCAAACCGCCCTCGAGCCAGCCAGCGGTGTGCAACATAAAGTTGACCCCTGCCAGTGCGGATGTCTGCAAGGTGTTGGCCGCTTCATAGGCTGCTTGTGCATCTGGCAGCTTGGAGCCACAGAGACCGCCACCACTGCGGAACGGGACCCCGAGTCGGCGTGCCAGTGCGGCAGCTGCATAGATCACCATGCTCGGCTCCGGCGTACCAAAGGTCGGCGCGCCAGTAGCCATAGAGACCGCTGCGGCGAAGGTGCCAAAAATAACCGGAGCACCCGGACGAATCAGCTGGGTAAAGGCGATACCTGCCAAGGCTTCGGCAAGAATTTGCGTTACCGTACCGGCAGTGGTCACTGGCGACATGGCACCAGCGAGAATAAATGGCGAAATGACGGTGGCCTGATTGTTACGTGCATAGACTTTCAGCGAACCCAACATGGTGCCGTCGTAAACCATCGGCGAGTTCACGTTGATCAAGCTGGTGAGCACACAGTTCTGATCAACAAACTCTTCGCCAAACACCAGCTTTGCCATATCCACTGTGTCCTGCGCGCGCTCGTGATGGGTAACTGAACCCATCAGCGGCTTGTCGCTGTACTTGAAGTGGCTGTAGACCATGTCAAAGTGACGCTTGTTGACCGGCAGATCGACCGGCTCACAGATGGTGCCGCCGGAGTGGTGCAGGCCGGGCGCCATATAGGCAAGCTTGACGAAATTATTAAAGTCTTCAATGGTGGCGTAACGGCGGCCCTTGTCGATATCGTGGACAAAAGGTGAACCGTAGGCGGGAACCAGCACCGTGCGCGGACCGCCGATAATCACGTTGCGCTCAGGATTGCGCGCGTACTGAACATATTCTTTGGGCGCTGTCGCCTGAATCAGTGAGCGACACAGTCCTTTGGGGAAATGCACTCTGGTGCCACGCACATCGGCGCCGGCATTCTTCCACAGTTCCAGTGCTTCCGGATCGTCGAGAAAATCGATACCGATCTCTTCAAGCAAGATGTCGGCATTGTCTTCAATCAGCTGCAGGCTTTCGTCGCTGAGGTACTCAAAGTAGGGG
>JALRJD010000341.1 GCA_023255165.1 Porticoccaceae bacterium
ATTTATTGCCTCCGGCGCCTTCCATCTGGCCAAGCCATCGGATCTGATTCCCGAGCTTCAGGGCCGGCTGCCAATTCGCGTTGAGCTGAACTCGTTAAAAATCAATGACTTCGAGCGTATTCTTACGGAACCCAAAGCCTCACTTACCAAGCAATACCGCGAGCTAATGGCTACTGAGGGAGTGGAGATCACCTTTACCGAAGATGGTGTGCGACGCATTGCCGAGATCGCTTTTGATGTTAACGAAGGCACTGAAAATATTGGTGCGCGCCGTCTGCACACGATTATGGAGCGACTGCTGGAAGAGATCTCTTACGATGCCGCCGACCTCGGCGCCAAAAGCGAGAAAATCTCGATAGACCAGGCGTTTGTCGACAAACAGCTCGGCGAACTGGCTGCCAATGAAGATCTGACTCGGTTTATTCTCTGATATGACTAATCAACAACCCAATATTGTTCCCAGCCGGATTGCCGTTAACGAGGCCAAGGACTGCCTCAGCATTGACTATCAGGGCGATGTGCGCCATCAGTTGCCGGCGGAATATCTGCGCGTGCTGTCGCCCAGTGCGGAAGTGCGCGGTCACGGCCCGGGGCAGGAAGTGCTGCAGTTTGGCAAGCGTCAGGTGGGTATTAGCAAGATCGCCAAATCCGGTAACTACGCCATCCAAATTACGTTTAGCGATGGCCATGACTCGGGAATTTTTACCTGGGATTACCTCTACGATCTCGGCGCCAACTACGACAGCCACTGGGCCAGCTATCTCGAAACCTTGCGTCAGGCTGGCCAGAGCCGCGATCCGGATACGCAGGTTGTTAAACTGGTATAGGGCAAGCTTGTAAAACAAAGCTTGTAAAACAAAGCCCGTAGACGAAAGCGGGTCCAGATCTCGCCGAAACGATGGCAGGCTTTAAACCCGGTTTAGGAATACTTTTGAAGAAAATGGAATTGGCCTCAACAGGCTGATATGCATACCTAAATGCCCTAACTCCCGCTACAATAGGCGCCCCTTATTCAACAGTAGCTGCAACGATGTCTGACAAAACCACCCATTTCGGTTTCCAAACCGTCAACAGCGAAGAAAAAGCCGGCAAAGTTGCCGAGGTATTTCACTCTGTCGCCTCCAGCTATGACCTGATGAACGATCTGATGTCGGCAGGCATTCACCGACTGTGGAAGCGCGTTACCATTGAGATGTCGGGGGTGCGCCGCGGCCACAAAGTGCTCGATATCGCCGGCGGAACCGGTGATCTGGCAGCCAAGTTTTCGCGCATTGTCGGCAACGAGGGTCTGGTGGTGCTGGCCGATATCAATGACTCCATGCTAAAAGTCGGCCGTGACCGTCTGCTCGATCGCGGCGTGGTCAACAATATTCAGTTTGCTCAGGCCAATGCTCAATATCTGCCCTTCCCCGACAATACCTTTGATGTGATTACCATCGCCTTTGGTCTGCGCAATGTCACCGATAAGGAGATGGCTCTGCGCTCGATGTATCGTGTGCTTAAGCCGGGCGGCAAGCTGCTGGTGCTGGAGTTTTCCAAACCGCCGAGCACATTGCTGTCGAAAATCTACGATCGCTATTCATTTAGTGTGCTGCCGAAGCTGGGCAAGTTATTTGCCAGCGACAGCGACAGCTACCAATACCTGGCCGAATCAATTCGCATGCACCCGGATCAGGAAACCCTGATGGGAATGGTTGAAAGCGCCGGCTTTAGCAACTGTGACTACCACAATATGACCGGTGGCATTGTCGCCCTGCACCGCGGAGTTAAGGCCTAGTGATCTTTACCGCGCTTCAGTCCGGTGCCTTTGAGGCGGCGGAAAAACTGATTAATCGCGCCCTGCAGTACGACCCGGCAACCCTGCGCAAAATAGCCCAGCTGGAAGGCAAACTGTTGCTGATCGAGAGCAACTTGCCGCCCTTGCGCCTGGCATTGGAAACCACCCGTCACGGCATCATGTTACACAGCAATTGGCGCGACGAGGCCGACACCACAGTCTCTGGTTCACTGGTTTCAATCCTCGCCATGGCGGTGAGTAAAGAGCCGCAAATCTCCTTTGCCGGAACCGGCATCAGCGTCACTGGAGATCTTGAATTCCTTAGACAAATCAATGTCTTAATGGGCGAACTTGATGTGGATTGGGAAGCTGCGCTAGCAACCCTGGTCGGCGATATTCCAGCCCATTTAATGGCCGAATCACTGCGTAAATCTGCGACTCTGGCTGCGGATGTTGGCCAGCGCGCCAAGTCCGCCGCCGCCGAAATTGCCCAGGAAGAGCTGCGCCTGAACCCTACTGCCAATGAGTTTGCCGACTTCTCACAACAGGTTCGCGAGCTCTCCAGCGGTGTTGAACGCAGTGCTGCAAGAGTCAATAAACTGCGCCATCAACTCAGCGAATTAGTCGCCCGACAAAACCCTCACGCGGAGCCCAAGCTTTGACTCGCCTGCGCCGTGTGCTGAAAATTATTCGGGTTGTCTATCGCTATCGCCTCGACCAGTTGATCGACAAAAGCAAAGCGCCAACCGCCGTGCGCCTGCTGCTCTCCCCCGCGGTGCTCTGGGGTCGCCCCAGCGCCAGTCGCGGTGAACGCCTGCGCCGGGCACTGGAGAAACTGGGCCCGATCTTTGTGAAATTTGGTCAACTGCTGTCGACACGTCCGGATCTGGTGCCGGCGGATATCTGTGCCGAGCTGGCGCAACTGCAGGATAATGTGGCGCCCTTTAAGTCGGCGCGCTTTCGGCAAATTGTCGAGCAGGCGCTGAATGGCAGTGTCGATGATATTTTCCAAAGCTTTGAGGCCGAACCACTGGCCTCCGCTTCGGTGGCACAGGTGCATGCGGCGGTGCTGAAAGATGGCAGCGATGTGGTGGTTAAAGCCGTGCGCCCCAATATCGAAAAGGTGATCGGCAACGATATTGCGTTGATGTATATGCTGGCCAGACTGCTGGCCAAATACAGCCAGGATGGCCGCCGTCTGCGCCCGGTCGAAGTGGTTGCCGACTACGAACAGGTGATCTACAACGAGCTCAATCTGCAGGCCGAGGGCGCCAATGCCTCGCTGTTGCGACACAATTTTGAAGGTTCGCCGCTACTCTATATCCCGCGTATCAACTGGGACTACTCGAATGAGAAAGTTCTGGTTATGGAGCGTATTTACGGCACGCCGGTCACCAATATCGCTGATCTTGAGGCTGCCGGGGTTAACTTTAAAGTGCTCGCCGAGCGCGGCGTGGAGATCTTTTTTACTCAGGTGTTTGAGCATAATTTCTTCCATGCGGATATGCACCCAGGCAATATTTTTGTCGACAGCAGCAACCCGCAAAAGCCGTCCTACATTGGCATCGACTGCGCGATTATGGGCTCGCTGAGCAAGGATGATCAGTATTATATGGCGCGCAATCTGATCGCCATTTTCAAGCGCGACTACCGTCAGGTGGCCGAGCTGCATATTCGCTCCGGATGGGTGCCTGAAAATACACCCGTTAATGAGTTTACCGGCGCGATCCGCACGGTTTGCGAACCGATCTTTCAGCGCCCGCTCAATGAAATCTCCCTTGGCCATATGTTGATCAGCCTGTTCACCACGGCGCGACGCTTTAATATGGAAGTGCAGCCATCGCTGGTGCTGCTGCAAAAGACCCTGCTCAATATCGAAGGGCTGGGGCGGCAGCTCTATCCGCAGCTCGACCTCTGGACCACGGCGCAGCCATTTCTGGATAAGTGGCTAAAAGAGCGCTACTCGCCAAAAAGTGTGTTCAAACAATTTAAACGCCTGGTGCCAGATTGGCTGGAGCAACTGCCCGAAATTCCGCCGCTGATTTACAGCGCGCTTAAAAATGCACAAAATCCCCCCGCCGCTGCGGTAACGCCAGTTGCGCCAGAACAGAACAACCACTCTGGCAAACGATTACGCTGGCTCGGCGCCGCCGCGGTAGGATCAGGCGTTGGGCTGGCTTATGCCAGTTGGGCGCAGCCACTGATCACATTGGCCCAAATGCCAACCACCAGTCTGGTGCTGATTGGCGCGGGTTTGTTGATGCTGTTGCTGCGCTGAGGTGTATGCATGGGTGCTAGTGTTTTATCGTGCAACAACTGCCATAATTCCTGGCAGCAATAATATGGCCTTTACAGCATGAGTTATCTCGACGACATAGCCTGGAATAGTGATGGGCTGGTTCCGGCAATTGCCCAGGATGCGGTGACCGGTCGCATATTGATGATGGCCTGGATGAATCCGGAGGCGCTGCAACTGAGTGTCGAGGAGAAGCGTGCGGTCTACTGGTCGCGCTCGCGGCAGAAACTGTGGCGCAAAGGCGAGGAATCCGGGCATGTTCAGCTGATTAAAGAGTTGCGCCTGGACTGCGATAACGATGTTATCGTGCTACAAATTGAGCAGCTCGGCGGCATTGCCTGCCACACTGGCCGTGAATCCTGCTTCTACCGTGTGCTTGAAGACGAGCAGTGGCGGTCGGTCGATCCGGTGATTAAAGACCCAAAGGATATTTATCGATGAGTGATAATCGATCCAGCACTGATGTGCTGGCACAGCTCTGCGCGGTGCTGGAAGCGCGCAAACAGGCTTCTGCCGACGATTCCTATGTCGCCAGTCTGCACGACAGGGGGCTGAACAAGATTCTCGAGAAGGTTGGCGAGGAGAGTATTGAAACGATTCTCGCTGCACGGGATGCGCAAGTGAGCGGGGACAATACTAAACTGATCTATGAAACTGCGGATCTGTGGTTTCACAGTCTGGTGATGCTTTCCCATTTGGGTGCGGATGGCCAGGCTGTAATTGACGAACTTGAGCGCCGCTTTGACCTTTCGGGGCTTGATGAAAAGGCCGCACGCGGCTCTCACTAATTTTATACAGGGGTTTGAACGATGGGTTTTGGATGGCAGGAACTGCTGATTATTCTGGTTATTGTGGCGCTGATTTTTGGCACCAAGAAGTTGCGTGGTATTGGTTCTGATCTGGGTGGCGCGGTGAAGGGTTTTAAGGATTCGATGGCGACGGAAGATGATGCTGCGGACAAGAAGTCGGATGAGGTGAGCGAAGAGAAGCAGAGCGATAAGGTCTAGACTACCCTTTCGTTCCGCGGTGACGCTCTGAGTGCTTTTTTCGTCTTTCCGAGGAAACGCTCGACTAATTCGTTATTCCGAGGGAACGTAGCTCTAATTCGTCATTCCGAAGGAATCCATTAAATTGGTAGGCCCGAGGCATCTGAGCCAGTCAATCACTGGCGTCTTGCCTCTGCGACACGCTGCAAGTACGGTCGCTCCCGGCATCCATGCCTCCCGCGACACTTGGACATCCTGTCCATCGTCCTTGTAAGCTCTACGTCGGCATCCCTGCCGACGAAGGTCGCCGACGCAAGGACCCCAGTGCTTGACTCAAGATCGGAGTACTCCAAAGCTACTACGGACCCCCTGCTGGAATTTAGCACCGGTCTTGCAGCCAAAGCCTGGAAAGACCTTTCAAGATCAATCAGGCTCCGCTTATGGGCGGCCCGATTCGCGTGTAAAGCGAGGTACTGTTTGAGCGACAGCGAGTT
>JALRJD010000017.1 GCA_023255165.1 Porticoccaceae bacterium
CGACGAGTGCGCAGCGCAGCTCGACAGTGCGGTGACGATAACCGATGTTGCCAGCGTTAAAGGCAGCGTGGTGGCCGCGGCCTGTGCCAGCTATGGCGCCGCGCCGTCGCAACTGGTGCCTGGCCACCCGATTGCCGGCTCGGAAAAAAGCGGTGTCACCGCGGCCAAAGCGGATCTGTTTGTCGACCATCGCGTGATTCTCACTCCCCATGCCGAGAGTGGTGCCGACCATATAGCTCGGGTGGAAAAACTGTGGCAAGGGCTGGGCGCGATTGTCTCGTGCATGGAGATTAAAGAGCACGATGAAGTGCTGGCCGCCACTAGCCATCTGCCCCATTTTCTTGCCTATTCGCTGGTTGATACCTTGGCCAGCATGCGTGAAAACCGCGAGATTTTTCGCTATGCCGCCGGCGGCTTCCGCGACTTTACCCGCATTGCCGCCAGCGACCCGATTATGTGGCGCGATATTGCGCTGGCCAATCGCGAGGCGATTCTCAGCGTGCTCGACCAGATCATGGCGGACTTTAGCCACATGCGCAGCGCCATCGACAGCGGTGACGGCGATTATTTATTCGACGTCTTCACCCGCGCTCGCGACGCCCGCAACCATTTTGGAAAATTAATCGACACTAAGGCCTTACAAGAACCCATGTCAGAAAAAATTATTAACTACAAAGTGACTCCCGGTGGTGTAGCGCAGGGCGATATTCGTGTGCCCGGCGACAAATCAATGTCTCACCGTTCGATTATGCTCGGCTCGATTGCCGAGGGCATGACAGAAGTGACCGGCTTTCTCGAGGGCGAAGACAGCTTGGCCACATTGCAGGCATTTCGCGATATGGGTGTCGTGATTGAAGGCCCGGATCAGGGCCGCGTGGTGATTCACGGGGTTGGCCTGCACGGCTTAAAAGCGCCGGGCAAGCCACTGTATCTGGGCAACTCGGGCACCTCCATGCGTCTGTTGAGCGGATTGTTGGCCGGGCAGACTTTTGATGTGGAACTGACCGGTGACGAATCGCTGTCAGGCCGCCCGATGGCGCGTGTCGCCAACCCGCTGGCGGAAATGGGTGCGGTTATCGAAACTGCACCAGGCGGCAAACCGCCGCTGCGTATAAAAGGTGGTAATAAACTTAAGCCTATTCACTATCAGATGCCGATGGCCAGCGCCCAGGTAAAATCCGCGGTCTTGCTCGCCGGGCTATACGCCGAAGGTGAAACCTCAACAGTTGAACCCGCTCCAACTCGCGACCACAGCGAGCGTATGTTGCGTGGCTTTGGTTATCAGGTAACCACCGAGGGCAGCAGAGCTTCTCTGGTTGGCGGCGGTGCGCTGAAAGCAACGCGAATCGATGTGCCCGCGGATATCTCCTCGGCGGCATTTTTTATGGTTGCCGCAGCGATTACGCCCGGTTCCGATATCACCTTGCGCCATATTGGGGTCAACCCAACCCGCATTGGTGTGATCAATATTTTGCGCCAGATGGGCACCCAAATTGAGCTCTCCAATCAGCGCGAAGTCGGCGGCGAACCGGTGGCTGATATCCGTGTGCGTCACGCCGAACTGCATGGTGTGGTGATTCCGGAAGATCAGGTGCCACTGGCCATTGATGAATTTCCAGTGCTGTTTGTCGCCGCGGCCTGCGCCACGGGTGAAACCGTTTTAACCGGCGCCGAAGAGTTGCGGGTGAAAGAGAGCGACCGCATTCAGAGCATGGCCGATGGTCTGGCGACGCTGGGCATCGATGCTCAGGCCACCGAAGATGGCATCCGTATTCAGGGAGGCCAGCTTGGCAGTGGCACAGTGCACAGCCACGACGATCACCGTATCGCCATGGCCTTTGCCATTGCCGGCCTGCGTGCCGCGGGCGATATCACCATACTCGAGTGCAACAATGTTGCCACCTCGTTCCCCGGCTTTGTCGATCTCGCTGCTGCGATTGGCCTGACCATCAATGTAGAGACCGCGGAGTCCTGACATGGCTGCAGACCAGCACGCCGTTGTGATCACCATTGATGGACCAAGTGGTGCGGGCAAGGGCACGATCAGTCGAATAATCGCCAAGAAAATGGGCTTCCACTATCTGGACAGTGGCGCGCTCTATCGCCTGTTGGGGTTGTCGGCCAAACGCCACAATATAAGCACCTCCAGCGAAAATGGACTGATGGCGCTGGCCGAACATATGGACATCAACTTCGTCACCACCGAGAAGGGCTTGTTTAAAACCTATCTTGAAGGTGAAGACGTCAGCCGCGAGTTGCGCACTGAAGAGACCGGGCTGTTGGCCTCGCAAGTGGCGCAGTATCCAGAGGTGCGTTTGGCACTGCTAAAGCGCCAGCGACTGTTCGCCCGGGCGCCGGGTTTGGTCGCCGATGGCCGCGATATGGGCACCGAGGTTTTCCCCTCCGCGGAACTCAAAATTTACCTGACCGCCAGCGCTGAAGAGCGCGCCAGCCGGCGCTATAAAGAGTTGCTTGAAAAAGGTGAAGATGTTAGTCTGCCGCCCCTCGTGGAGCAG
>JALRJD010000031.1 GCA_023255165.1 Porticoccaceae bacterium
GCTGCGCCGCAACCACCTGGGCGTCTGGTTTATCGACACGGCCCCCGGCGTGGAGCTGGTGATCGGCCGCGATCAGGTCAGCGACAAGATTCGTCGTTTTAACCTGGTTTGGGCTGCCGGCCTCAACCAGCAGGTGAAAAATATTGCCGCCATTGACTTGCGTTACCCGAATGGTCTGGCCGTTTCCTGGCGCGATACGGCGGTGGCGGCGCGGCAGCAAAAGAGTGATGACAACCGTTTTGACGGAAAAACTGATTACAACACACGAGAGCGAGCACTAACTCCTGTTCAGGCATAGCAGAGAGTTGCGAGGTAAAAGTATGGCTAGTGGAAATGAAGAAAACATGATCGTCGGACTGGATATAGGCACGTCGAAAATCGTCGCTATTGTCGGCTCGGTGGGTGAGCGCGGCGAGATCGAGATTATCGGCACCGGCAGCTATCCCTCATCCGGTCTCAAGAAAGGCGTGGTGGTCAATATCGAAGCCACCGTCAACTCGATCCAGCGTGCGATTGAAGAAGCCGAACTGATGGCCGGCTGTTCAATTCACTCGGTCTACGCGGGAATTGCCGGCAGCCATATTCGCAGCCTCAACTCCCACGGCATCGTCGCTATTCGCGACCGCGAAGTGCAGGAGCTGGACGTGGACCGCGTGCTCGACGCCGCACGCGCCGTGGCCATCCCGGCGGATCAGGAGATTCTGCATGTGTTGTCGCAGGAATTTATTATCGACAACCAGGAGGGCGTCCACGAGCCGATCGGCATGTCTGGTGTGCGTCTTGAAGCCAAGGTGCATCTGGTCACCTGTGCCGCCAACGCTGCGCAAAATATTAAAAAGTGCATCCGTCGCTGCGGGCTCGAAGTCGAGGACATTATTCTCGAGCAGCTGGCCTCCAGCTCGGCGGTGCTCACTGAAGATGAAAAACAGCTCGGCGTCGCCCTGGTGGATATTGGCGGCGGCACCTCGGATATCGCCATCTACACCGAAGGCGCGATTCGCTACACCGGCGTGATTCCGATTGCCGGTGATCAGGTCACCAATGATATCGCCATGGCGCTGCGCACACCCACGCCGCACGCCGAAGAGCTGAAAATCAAATATGCCTGTGCACTGGCCAAACTGGCGCGTCCGGAAGAGACCGTCAAAGTGCCCAGTGTTGGCGAGCGGGAAGCGCGTGACCTGTCGCGTCAGTCCCTCGCCGAAGTGGTTGAGCCACGCTACGACGAACTGTTCACCCTGATTCAGGCGGAACTGCGACGCAGCGGCTTTGAAGAATTGATTGCAGCCGGTGTGGTACTGACCGGTGGTACATCAAAGATGGAAGGTGTGGTTGAGCTGGCCGAGGAAATCTTCCATATGCCAGTGCGAATCGGCACACCAGTCAACGTCAAGGGTCTGTCGGATGTAGTTAACAATCCGATCTACTCGACCGGTGTCGGTCTGTTGCATTTCGGGGCCCAGGCCCAGCGCAGACAGGTTCGCGGAGAATCAGGAAAGGGACCCAAACAGAGCCTGTTTGGCAAGTTCAAAAACTGGGTCCAGGGTGGTTTGTAAAAGGTCATCAATATTGATGGCTATTGTTTTTTAATTGAGAGGCGCAAAAGGGGAAACCTATGTTTGAAATAGTAGAGAGCATTCCAAAGAATGCAGATATCAAAGTAATCGGAGTCGGCGGCGGCGGCGGAAACGCAGTTCGCCATATGATGGAAGGCAATATCGACGGCGTGCAGTTTATCTGTGCCAACACCGATGCCCAGTCACTCAATGACCTGTCCAATGCAACCGTGTTGCAGCTGGGTGGAACATTGACCAAGGGGCTCGGCGCAGGCGCCAATCCGGAGATCGGCCGGCAGGCCGCACTGGAAGATAAAGAGCGTATTTCACAGGCGATTGAAGGCGCCGATATGGTCTTTATCACCGCCGGCATGGGCGGTGGCACCGGCACTGGCGCGGCGCCAGTGATTGCCGAAGTGGCCAAGCAGATGGGTATTCTTACCGTCGGTGTGGTGACACGTCCCTTTGCTTTTGAAGGGCGCAAGCGCATGGAGATTGCCAATCAGGGTATTCAACACCTGAAAGAGCGTGTCGACTCGCTGATTATTGTTCCCAACGAGAAACTGCTGCAGGTTCTTGGTAAGGACATGACCGTACTCAACGCCTTTAAACAGGCCAATAATGTGCTCTATGGCGCGGTTCAGGGCATTGCCGATCTGATTCTGCTCGAAGGTCTGATCAACGTCGACTTTGCCGACGTGCGCACGGTGATGTCAGAAATGGGCATGGCCATGATGGGTACCGGCGAAGCCAGCGGTGAAGACCGCGCCCTCGTCGCCGCGGAGAGCGCCATCAAGTGTCCGCTGCTGGAAGATATCAATCTACAGGGCGCCAAAGGCATTCTGGTCAATATCACCAGTGGCTATGACCTCACACTGGGTGAGTTTGAAGATGTCGGCAGCGTGATTCGCGACTTCTCTGACGAAGACGCCACAGTGATTGTCGGCAGCGTGTTTGATCCAGAGCTGACCGATCAGCTGCGGGTCACCGTGGTTGCCACCGGTCTGCAGGAGCCAGGCGAGAAGCGCGGCCCAATGAGTGTTGTGGTCGATAACCCACCACGCACCGCGCGCGGTGAGGTCGATTACGCCGGGCTGGCCAAACCCACCGTTACCAGACGCGGTCAGGGCGCCAGCAGTTCCGCG
The DNA here is from genome assembly GCA_023255165.1 of Porticoccaceae bacterium. GTDB lineage: Bacteria > Pseudomonadota > Gammaproteobacteria > Pseudomonadales > Porticoccaceae > HTCC2207. The sequence continues at coordinate 2,702 of JALRJD010000031.1, forward strand.
GCGCGCAAGATCGATATGCACGCTGATCCAGAGCTCGATTACCTGGATGTTCCAGCCTTCCTGCGCAAGCAGGCAGACTGATAAACAGCCGCTAAAACGGGGCCCTCCATCGCCTTCGCCTCAGATTTAAAATCTTGGTGATGGGGGGTATCTCTGGTAACATTCCGGGCTTTGAGCAAGAGAGTTCGGGCATGATTAAGCAGCGCACGTTAAAAAACGTGATCCGCGCAACTGGTGTGGGTCTCCACACCGGCGAAAAGGTCTATCTGACCCTGCGCCCCGCTGAACCGGACACCGGCATTATTTTCCGTCGTACCGATCTCGATCCGGTCGTTGAAATTGCCGCCAAAGCCGAAAATGTCGGCGACACAACCCTCTCTACCACCTTGATGAATGGCGACGTTCGCGTCTCCACTGTCGAACATCTGCTGTCCGCTTTTGCCGGTCTCGGTATCGACAATCTGATTGTCGACGTCTCTGCGCCGGAAGTGCCGATCATGGATGGCAGCGCCGGACCAT
>JALRJD010000047.1 GCA_023255165.1 Porticoccaceae bacterium
GATATGTTTATATGATGATCGATCGTCAAAGTTTGCTCGCCACGGGACAATGGGTTGACCTGCCCTGCGGTTTAAAGACTCACTACATTGATGTTCCATCTAGCGGCAGCGCCGCCAATACCGTTGTCTTTGTCCACGGCAGCGGCCCCGGCGCCAGCGGTTGGAGTAACTTTCAGGCGAATGTTCAACCCTTTGCCGACGCCGGTCATCGCGTTGTGGTCTATGATCTGCCGGGCTATGGCGATACCGACAAACCCACAGATGCGATTTATACCCTCGATTATTTTGTCGATCATCTCCGCGACCTGCTCGATTATCTGGCGATTGACCAGGCCATTCTGGTTGGCAACTCGCTGGGGGGCGCAATCTCTCTAGGCATGACTCTGGCCCACCCGGCGCGCGTGGAAAAGCTGATTTTGATGGCCAGCGGTGGTATCGAAGAACGCGAAGTTTACTTTGCCATGTCGGGCATCCAGGCCATGGTCGCTTATCCCATGGGTTCGCCAACATTTACCCGCGACGTGTTGGGTTCTCTGCTGCAACGGCTGGTATACGATAACCGCCATGTCACCGAGCAGCTGATCAGCCAGCGCTGGCATATTTTGCAACAGCAAAACGCGCAGGTATTGGCGACGATGCAGATACCTAACCTGACCAGCCGTCTCAAGGAAATCAGCTGCCCGGTGCTGGCATTTTGGGGCCGTGAAGATGAGTTCTGCCCGGTTAGCGGCGCTCTCACACTGCAGAGCGAATGCCAGCAAGTCAAAGTGATTACCATGAGCCAGTGTGGACACTGGGTTATGGTTGAATACCCTGAGATGTTCAATCGTGAATCTCTTGATTTTATAGAGGAAAACCAACGTGGGGCTCACTGACGCACAGCACCGGGAACTTGGCGAAACCCTCTACCAAGCGCTTCGCTCGGGCACTACCCTGCCCCCCCTGACCGACAGCTATGCCACTATCGACATCGAAGACAGCTATCATATCTCCCGTGCCATGCTGGCCTGCCGTATGGCTGACACCAATGATGTTGTGGTCGGTAAAAAGATTGGTGTCACCTCTGAAGTAGTGCAAAAAATGCTCGGTGTGTTTCAGCCAGATTTTGGTTTTTTGACCCGTAGCATGGCCTATGCCAATGGCGCTGATATCGCCGTGGCCGGCAATCTGATCCAACCTCGCGCCGAGGGTGAAATTGCCTTTATCTTGAAGCAGGATTTACGCGGCACTAACATCACCGAAGATGAGGTACTCCGCGCCACTGATTACATCACGCCCTGTTTTGAAGTGGTTGACTCACGTATCCACAACTGGAATATCAAGATTCAGGACACCATTGCCGACAATGCCAGTTGCGGTGTCTATGTGTTGGGTGATGCGCGCATCGACCCCAATGGTCTGGATCTTGCCGCCCTGGAAATTGAAGTGTTTAAAAACGGTCAACCGCTCAGCCGTGGTTTTGGCTCTGCCGTTCAGGGCAACCCACTGACCGCGGTTGTCTGGTTAGCCAATACTCTGGGCGCGTTTGATATCCCGCTGCTTGCGGGGGAAGTTATTTTATCCGGCTCAGTTGTTCCCCTGGAACCGGTTGTTGCCGGCGACACAATGTCGCTCAACCTGACGGGAGAAGGCCTCACCACCTCATCTGTCAGCTGCCAATTTGTCTAACGAGAGAATGCCATGAGCAAAAAGTTCAGAGCGGCCATTATAGGGCCGGGAAATATAGGTACAGATCTGCTGATGAAGTGTTTGCGCAGCGACATTATTGAGCCGGTTTGGATGGTCGGCATTGACGAATCTCCGGGAATTCAGCGCGCCCGCGATTGGGGTCTGCAGGTGACCACTGGCGGTGTCGATGGTTTGATCGAAGCTCTAGGTGACCAGTCTCAGCAAGACCAGAATGATGACAATAAGCTGCATTTTGCCTTTGACGCCACCTCTGCCTATGTGCACGCGGAGAACTCGCGCAAATTAAACGCTGTGGGCACCGTGATGATTGACCTCACCCCGGCGGCGATTGGTCCCTATTGCATCCCTCCGGTCAATCTCGACAGCCTGATGGCCAAGGGCCCCATAGACAATGTCAATATGGTCACCTGTGGTGGCCAGGCAACCATTCCCCTGGTCCACGCAGTGAGCCGTGTGCAGGCCGTGGACTACGCCGAGATTGTTGCCACCGTGGCATCACCCTCTGTGGGCATGGGCACCAGAGACAATATTGATGAATTTACCCGCACCACCTCCTCGGCGATTGTCGATATTGGCGGCGCCAAACAAGGCAAGGCGATCATTATTATCAACCCCGCCGAGCCGCCGATTATTATGCGCGACACCATTCACTGCCTGACCCAGAGCAGCCCGGATCAGGCTGCCATCACCGCCTCGATCCACAGCATGATCGCCGATGTGCAGACCTATGTGCCCGGTTATCGCATGGCCAATCCGCCAGTATTTGATGGCAACCGTGTCACGGTGTCGGTGGAAGTTGAGGGTAAAGGGGATTTTCTACCCAACTATGCAGGCAACCTCGACATTATGACTGCCGCGGGTCTGCGCACCGCGGAAATGATGGCAGCACGCTGGTATAACGCCTCTGAGGAGACAGTGAAATGACAGATTCAGCTAATAAAGTCACGCTGCACGATATGAGCTTGCGCGACGGCATGCACCCCAAGCGCCACCAGATTTCGATAGAACAGATGGTTACCATTGCCGCGGGGCTGGATGACGCTGGTGTGCCTCTGATTGAAGTAACCCATGGTGACGGTTTGGGCGGCGCCTCGGTGAATTATGGCTTTCCGGCTCACAGTGATGAGGAGTATCTGAGGGCTGTTGTCGGCAGCGTTAAACAGGCAAAAATTTCAGCGCTGCTGATTCCCGGCATCGGCACTGTAGACCATTTAAAAATGGCCGCAGACTGTGGTGTCAGCACCATTCGCGTCGCCACTCACTGCACCGAAGCCAATGTCTCGCGCCAGCACATTGCTGAATCCAGCAAAATGGGCCTGGACACTGTGGGTTTCCTGATGATGGCCCATATGATCGAGCCGCAGCAGCTGCTCGAGCAAGCGCTGCTGATGGAATCCTATGGCGCTAACTGCATCTACTGCACCGACTCTGCGGGCTATATGCTGCCGCCTGATGTCACCGCAAACATTGGACTACTGCGTGAGAAGTTATCGCCAGAAACTGAAATTGGCTTTCACGGCCACCACAATATGGCCATGGGAGTGGGCAATTCTCTCGCCGCCATCGAGGCTGGTGCCAACCGTATCGACGGTTCAGCGGCGGGGCTTGGGGCTGGCGCGGGCAACACCCCGCTGGA
>JALRJD010000060.1 GCA_023255165.1 Porticoccaceae bacterium
TATATCTATATCGGTTTAATAAAAAAATCCTTAGGGGGATAAATAATGAGCCATCATAAAACCTTTAAAAAACAGGTGCTTCCCGCACTTATAACCGTTCTTGCACTGCCGATGGGCGCCAATAGCGCGTTCGGCGCGACAGTGCTGGAGGAAGTTGTGGTAACTGCTCGAAAGCGTCAGGAATCAATCCAGGACGTTCCTGTAGCAGTAACTGCGATTACTCCAGGTCAGTTAGAGCGCGGATCAATCACCAGCTCTCTGGATCTGGGCAAACTGGTTCCCAACGTAGAGCTTCACGAAACTGCGATTGGTTCGGAATCTCTCAGCGCGTCAATTCGTGGACTGAGCTACGACGATATTGAAAAATCCATCGAGCCCACAGTGGGCGTTGCAATCGATGGCGTTTTCCTGGCCAGTAACTCCGGCGGCGTATTCGATTTCTTTGATGTTGAGTCTGTTGAAGTGCTGCGTGGTCCTCAGGGCACACTGTTTGGCCGCAACACCATTGGTGGTGTGATCAATGTTCAGCGCACCGAGCCTACCGGCGAATTTGGCGGCAAAGTGGAAGTGACTGCTGGTGATGAGAGCCTTACCGATGTGAAAGGTCTGTTCAACATGCCACTGGGCGACAAAGGCGGCCTGAAAATCGGCTTCAAAGATACCCAATCAGACTCCCACGTCTACAACACCACACTGAATGATCGACGTGACTTTAAAGATTCCCAGACAGTTTCTGTGTCTGTGAAATATAACTTCACCGAGAACACCGCTGCGGTATTGACCTTTGATGACTACGATCACAACACCACAGCGCCTGATAACGTGTTTGTATCAGCAAGTGCGCTGGGCGACGGTGCTCGCGCCTCGGAAGCTGATGACTGGAAAACCTCGCCTCAGCTGTATCCGCTGACAGCCACTCTGGAAGGTGAAAACACCACATTGAAACTCACCCACGATGGCGACAACTATCAGATCAAGTACATCATGGGCATCATGGACTATGAAGAAGAAGTGCATGAATCTTCCTGGGGTACTGGAATGGTTTTCTTCCCGGTGGATAGAAATCAGGAATTCAAGCAGACTTCTCATGAGCTGCAGTATATTTCAGACCTCGACGGCCCAATGAACTTTGTTGCCGGTATCTATACGCTTGAAGCCGACTCTTACATTACCTCTGGCCCGGTTGTGCCCTTCACCTCTTACCACAGCCTGTCGACTACAGCTGTGTTTGGTGAAATGAGCTACGACCTGTCTGATGTATGGTCGATGACCGTTGGTGCTCGTTACACCGAAGAAGAGAAAGACCTGAAGTCGCGCTCGTGGATTGTTGGCGTAGGTAATGCCGACCGTCTGGCCAACAGCTCTGACAACCTGCTCAACGAAGGCTCACCTTCGTTTGAAGATGACAATATCTCCTACCGAGTGGTTCTGCAGCGCGAGTTTGAGATGGGCATGGCTTACGTCTCGTACGCAACCGGTTTCCGCAGCGGTGGCTTCTTTAACCGCGGATCAACTCCATCGGAACTGGCGCCCTTTAACTCAGAGGAAGTTGAAAGCTTTGAGATTGGTATGCGCACCAACCCAACCGAAAACTCACAGCTGAACATCACCTACTTCAGCGCTGACTACTCCGACAAGCAAACCACTGTTATTACCGATGGTAATGATCCAGTGTGTGGCAAAGGTACTGCGGAGAACCCAGCGGCGCAGGGCGTAACCTGTTCCTTCGTACGAAATGCCGGTGAAGTAAGCATGGACGGCATTGAGATTGAAGCGGCGTTGATGCCGACAGATGCGCTGACTCTGCGTGCCGCCATCGGTACCTTTAGCGGTGACTACGACAAGTTTGACTACAACGGTGTTGATATCTCTGACCGCGCGCGTCTGCTCTATGCGCCAGAGCTGACCGGTAGTCTGGTTGCCGAGTACGCCACTGAAGTAGCTGGTGGGTCGCTGACTATCACTGGCGCTCTGAGCTACAAAGATGACGTAGAAACCCAGGCCGACTGGTCAACTTACAACCCTGCAACCGGCCCCGAAGTGACCATTGAAAGCTTCGAGACCTTTGACCTTTCAGCGACTTATCTGAAAGAAATGGGTAACGGAACCCTGAAGCTGCGCGCTTACGGAACCGATATCCTCGAAGGTGGCAACCGCGTAGGCCGTCGCTATGACGCAGGCGCATTTGCCTGGGCAGAACTGGTGCCACGCCGTCAAATTGGCGTGAGTGTGGGATACGAGTTCTAAGCCAACAGTCCCCCCGGGAAGGACCCCCGCAAAGGCGGTTGAACATTTGTTCAACCGCCTTTTTTTAGGGTAAAAAAAAGGCCGGACCCTAAATGAGTCCGGCCTGTATCACATAGGGTTTACAGCAATCAAAAACCCATTTCAGCCGCAGTGGGCACCCGACGCAATGTTTGACCACCAGACAGATCCAGCAGGCTGCCGGTCATAAACGACTCATCGGACAGCAACCAGACCGCGGCATTGGCCATATCGTCGGTGGTTGGCAATCTGCCCATGGGAATCTCATTGAGAAACGCCTGCTTGATCGATGGCACAGCCATATAACCAGCGGTCATGGCGCTGGGCGTAAAGCCTGGCGAGAGGGAATTCACGCGAATATTTTGTCCACCGTATTCCACCGCCGCAATACGCACAATCTGGTCGGCGCCACTCTTGGTGCCCGCATAGGCCGCCAGACCCGGAGGGGCCATTATGGTGGTCTGCGACGACGTGGTTACCAGCGAGCCGCCCTCGGTCATGCGCGCCGCCATCTGCTTGATAAACAGGGCGGTGCCAATCAGGTGCACATCACAACTCTGCTGCAACACCTCGCGAGTCAGATCGGCAATCGGCGATGCGGTGTCGACACCAGCGAAATTGATCGCGCCATCGAGACGCCCGTAGTGGCTGACAGCCGCATCGGCCAGCGCCGCCAGCTGATCTTCGTCGGTAATATCGCAACCCATGGCGATCGCACCGAGGCTGTCGGCAACTGCTTTAACATTGTCAACTCGCCGCGCAGCCAGTATCAACTTGGCGCCCTCTTTCTGGCAGTGGCGTGCGGTTGCCGCACCCATGCTGCTCTCTTCGGATGCGCCCAAAATAATAATTACCTTGCCTTCTAATCTACCTGCCATATCGATGCCTCTGTCAGTTTTTTTAATGAAATAGTGATTAATTTTTTGTTACAGTTTTACCAACTGCTTGCCAAAATTCTGCCCGGAAAACAGTCCCGCCAACGCGCTCGGACACTGTTCGATGCCATCCAGAATATGTTCTTTCACCGCGATATCGCCGGCCTCTACCCACTGCTTTAACTGCTCGATTGCCTGGGGATAGCGATCGACGCTGTCGAGCACAATAAAGCCTTCCATATGCGAGCGACGGATAACCAGTTGCATATAATTTTTTGGCCCCGGCGGCAGCGCTGCAGTTTGATAGCCGCTGGAGATACCACCGCACAACACCACGCGCGCATGATTGGCCAGATTGACCAGCGCCAGATCCAGTATTTCGCCACCGACGTTATCGAAAAACACATTGATGCTGTTATTGCACAGCTCTTGCAAACGCTTCTCTACCGACTCAGATTTGTAGTCGATAACCGCATCGTAACCGAGCTCATCGATCAACCACTGACACTTGGCCTGACCGCCAGCAATACCGATCACCTGGCAGCCCATCAGTTTGGCAATCTGACCGACGGTGGACCCAGTGGCCCCCGCGGCGCCGGAAATCACCACTGTGTCGCCCGCCTTGGGCTTGCCGATATCGAACAGCCCGAAATAGGCGGTCATGCCAGTCAGGCCATAGATATGCAGCGGATAGGAGATTGGCACATCGTCACCGATTTTAACCACCGGAAACAAACCAGTGCCGTCGCTGATGGCATATTGCTGCCAGCCAAAACCGCCCTGCAGGCGATCGCCAACCTGGTAGTCACTGTGGCGACTGGCAATCACCTCACCCACCGCCATCGAGCGCATCACTTCGCCAATAGCGACTGGCGGTACATAGCTGCGCACATCATTGAGCCAGCCGCGCTGGGCCGGTTCAAAAGAGAGATAGTGATTTTTAACCAGGAACTCGCCATCGGCCAGATCGCGCACCGTCTCGGTTTCGAGAGTGAAATGTTCTTCGCCAACCTGCGCCACCGGCCGCGAGGCCCGCGTCCATTTTTTGTTGG
>JALRJD010000096.1 GCA_023255165.1 Porticoccaceae bacterium
TTCCAATTCTGAACTGTCGACGGGAAATGGTTCACTTGAAAATACAGACATTGAGTGGGCTAAAAGAATAAATAGCCCGAACTGCAAAAAGATTTTCATCCTGAATACTCCTTTTTTTATATGCTCTTGGACATTAAAAGCACGGCGCATACTAAAAAATTAACGCCCAAAAAATATAATTAATTCGTATTAGTACAATAGAATTAGTTTTGCCTTTTTTGCAAAAAAAAGGGCACCGAAGTGCCCTTTCCATCTAACTGATCATCACCAGGATCAGTTAATTTTTGGGTCCAGCGCGCCGCTGTTATAGCGCTCGGTCATGGCATCCAGACTAAGCGGTTTAATTTTTGCGGCGTTGCCGGCTGTGCCAAAAGCTTCGTAACGTGCAACGGCAATATCTTTCATCGCGTTGGTGGTTTCCTTGAGGTAGGCGCGGGGATCAAAAGCGGCCGGGTTCTCGGCGAGGAAGCGGCGCACTGCGCCGGTGGAGGCAAGGCGCAGGTCGGTGTCGATATTCACTTTGCGCACACCATGTTTGATGCCTTCACAGATCTGCTCAACCGGCACGCCATAGGTTTCAGGAATTTCGCCGCCGTATTGGTTGATAATTTTCAACCATTCCTGGGGCACAGAGGACGAGCCGTGCATCACCAGGTGGGTGCCGGGAATGCGGCGGTTAATTTCCTTGATACGGTCGATGGCGAGAATATCACCTGTGGGTGGGCGGCTGAATTTATAGGCACCGTGGGAGGTTCCGCAGGCAATAGCCAGTGCATCGACGCCGGTTTTGGCGACAAAGTCGGCGGCCTCTTCCGGGTCGGTGAGCATCTGGTCGTGAGTCAACTTGCCCTCTGCGCCGAGGCCATCTTCTTCGCCAGCTTCGCCGGTCTCGAGCGAGCCGAGGCAGCCAAGTTCGCCTTCCACCGAGACACCACAGGCGTGTGCCATTTCAACAGCACGCTTGGTAACGGCGACATTGTATTCATAGCTGGACGGGGTTTTGCCGTCTTCTTCAAGAGAGCCGTCCATCATCACCGAGCTGAAGCCAAGCTGGATGGAGCGCTGACAGACCGCCGGACTGGTGCCGTGATCCTGGTGCATGCACACAGGAATATGCGGCCACTCTTCCATGGCGGCGAGAATCAGGTGACGCAGAAAGGGCGCTCCGGCATATTTGCGTGCGCCTGCAGAGGCCTGAACAATAACCGGGCTGCCGGTTTGGTCGGCGGCCAGCATAATAGCCCGCATCTGCTCAAGGTTATTAACATTAAACGCTGGCACGCCATAGTCATGCTCGGCGGCGTGGTCCAGTAGTTGTCGTAGAGATATTAATGCCATGGTGCTCTTCCTTTAATTTTGTCTTCTTTCTCTTTCTTTACTAACTGTTCCGCATTTTATTCTGGCGTAAATTGCGGCCTCAATAAAAAGTCCTAGTCATTGGCGCGCTGTTCGAGGATGGCAACCGCCGGTAGTTGTTTGCCTTCAACATATTCCAGAAATGCGCCACCGCCGGTGGAGATGTAGGAGACGCGATCGCCAATGCCGTATTTATCAACGGCGGCCAATGTATCACCGCCACCGGCAATAGAAAACGCGGAACTGTTTGCGATGGCCAAGGATAGGGTTTTTGTGCCTTCGCCAAATTGATCAAACTCAAAAACGCCGACCGGGCCGTTCCAGATAATGGTGCCCATGGTCATCAGCAGCTCTGCCAGTTTGGCGGCCGAGTCCGGGCCTATATCAAAAATCATATCGTCTTCGGCAACATCGTCCACTGACTTGACGATGGCTTCGGCGCTTTCAGAAAAGACTTTGCCGACGACCACATCGGTTGGCATTGGAATGCTGACTTTTCGCATCAGCGCCTGCGCTGCCGGAATCAGGTCTGCCTCATAGAGTGATTTACCCACTGGCTTGCCGGCAGCAGCAAGGAACGTGTTGGCGATGCCACCGCCAACTATCAGTTGGTCAACTTTTTCCGAGAGGGTTTCCAGCACCATTAATTTGGTCGAGACTTTGGAGCCACCGACAATCGCAGCGACCGGTGGAGTGGGTGCGGCAAGCGCCTTTTCCAGCGCATTGAGTTCATTGGCCAGCAGTGGCCCCGCGCAGGCAACCGCCGCAAATTTGGCCACACCGTGAGTTGATGCCTGGGCGCGGTGGGCGGTGCCAAAGGCATCCATGACAAAGATATCGCAGAGTTTGGCGTAGGCTTTGGCCAATGTGTCGTCGTTCTTTTTTTCGCCCGGATTAAACCGCACATTTTCCAGCATCACCACATCGCCATCGTTTATCTGAATGCCGTTGGTCCAGCTCTGTTCGAGTTTGACTTGCTGGCCGAGCAGCGCGCTGAGATGTTTGGCAACCGGTTCCATGCTGAACTCAAGATTGTATTGACCTTCGGTGGGTCGGCCGAGGTGCGACATCAGGATAACTTTGGCGCCGGCTTTGATCGCGTGTTGAATGGTGGGCAGTGCCGCTCTGATGCGGGCGTCACTGGTGACCTGGCCATCCTTGATCGGCACATTGAGGTCTTCACGAATCAGTACTCTTTTGCTGGCCAGATCCAGCTCGGTCATTAACTTGACGGTCATATCAGTCCTTCAGAGTTTGCTTTTGTTTTTGGTTAAAAGTCAGGCTTGGCTGTACAGCTCTGGCGAACACCAGTGCAACAACGTGTCGATCATTCTATTGGCATAGCCCCATTCGTTATCGAACCAGATCAACACTTTAACCAGTTTTTGCTGGCTGACCCGGGTTTGGCTGGCGTCGACAATGCCGCTGCGCGGGTCGTGATTAAAATCACAGGAGGCCAGTGGCTCTTCGGTGTAACCGAGCACACCCTGCAAAAATCCCTGCGCGGCCTGTTCAAGGGCGGCATTAATGGTCGCGTTCTGCACCTTCGTATCCAGCATCACAGACAGGTCGATAGCCGAGACATTGACGGTGGGTACGCGCATAGCCTGAGCCTGAAAGCGCCCGGTCAGTTCCGGCAGCAGT
>JALRJD010000099.1 GCA_023255165.1 Porticoccaceae bacterium
GCTCATCAGACATATTAATTCAAGTCCGGCCGCGTCACGCTGTAAGCCCAGTAAAACGCAACAAACTGCAGCGCCAAACGCACATAGAGCGCCACTACCGGAATATCCGGAAACAGTTCCGGGTTAAACGCCATATGCAAATTGGCCGGATAGACCGCCACCAGCAATGCCACCAGACCGAGTCCGGCAAAGGAGCGCGTGGCCGGAATCAGAACTCCGATACCGCCCATAATTTCAAACACACCGCTGATATAAACCAACTCCAGATGAGCTGGTATCCATGGCGGCATAATGCTGACATAAAAAGCCGGGGCAAGCAGATGATGAAAACCGGCATAGGTAAAAAACAGACTAAGCAGGATCAGAAAAAATCGTTTGCCGCGACTGGCGGGCAATTGCAGCCAGTCGATCGCTCGGCGCAACACGCCGGTTGGATCTTCGGTTGGATCCTCGGTTGGATCTTCGGTTGAAGGCTCGGATATATGGTTCATAGCGGTCTGCCCTTTTTTGATTACAGCATCTTTCGTTACAGGCCTTTTATTACAGTATCTTTCGTTACAGGACTGTCTTTACAGAACTGTTGTACTGCCAAACTCCGTCATCAGCTCCGCCGCGATTCGGCGCTGCTCGGCGCGCGCATCAAACTCTTGGCACTGCGCCTGATTCCATGCCTGGTAGCGGGGAATATCCGGGTTGCCGATATTGATCAACGTCTCCCAGACCAACAGGCACTTTTCACTGTGGCTGGCATTCTCGTTGGCGGCAACCGCGGCCAGCAGCGCTTCCAGGGAACCCGTCTCTGAATCAAGCCTGAGATCTATATCTCTATCGAGATGCAGATAGGGTTTTTGCTCGCTGTTATAGCGCGGCCAGGTCAAATCCAGCGAACTGTCAGGCGCCTTGCCATGGGCAAAGTCACCCCAGATATTCATCACTGTGCGCTGCATCTGATCCCGCTCTTCGCCCTCTGGGTAGATATACGAGGTTACCGGACCATATTTAAAGTCACCGGTAACAAATGAAATATCGGTGCCGTGAGCGGCGCCAAATATCGACGGAAAGTCGATAAAAAACGATTTCTTCTGATCGTCCCAGTCAAAACGGTAGCTGTAAAGTTCGCTGTAACCGGCCCGCTGCAATCCGCTGAGCGGCTCGTCAACGCCGCGTAGCTTCCAGGCGTGGGAGCGGGTTCGAATCCACAATTTGTACAGATCCGGGTCTTTAATGGTAATCCGCGGCGGCAACAGTTTGGTCAGCGGGTAGCTGGTTTGCATAAAGTAGCGGTGCATGGCAAACCACAGCGCCACTTCATCTTTGTTGGCGCCCGAGATCAGCGGCACATTTTTCGCGTACTGGCTGTCGGCCAGCGCGGCGGCAATGCCTGCTTTGGGAATCACCACACCGTCACCGGTGGAGAGCGGCGTGTAGTCGGCATCGGAACTCTCATGATAGAGCGCGATAAACTCGCGGGCGTCGATGCTTTTCAATGTCTCACGCAGCGCCTGCGGGCTTAGCTCGGCCTGAGTGGAATCACTGTCAGCGAGGATATCCTCGGTCACCTGCCAGGATCCGCGGGTGACAAAACTGTTGCCGCCGTTAAGGTTGTAACTGTTGTCCAGACTGTTGGTGACGGTATACCCGGACTGGGCAATGGCGCGATGAAACAGCCCTTTTGACAGTGGCGAGGCCAGCAGCGCATAGACATTATGGCCACCGGCGGACTCACCAAAGAGAGTGACATTGTTGGCATCGCCACCAAAACCGGCGATATTGTCACGCACCCATTTCAGCGATTGAATAATATCCAGATGACCAAAATTGGTCGCTTTGTCTTGACCATATTGATCGCCCTGCAACCCCTGGATCGCCGGATGGGTGAACCATCCCAACGCGCCGAGGCGGTAGTTTATCGCGACCACCACAACCTCTTTGCTGGCCACCAGTTTGCTGTAATCGTAATAATCTTTCAGGCCGGTGGTATTGCCGCCGCCGTGAATCCACACCATCACCGGGTACTGTTTGCTGGCAAAGTCCTTCGGCGCGCGAATATCCAGATACAGACAATCTTCCGAGCCGACCACACCATTGCCCTCGGCGCCGCCATACTTGCTGGCAATCTGCACACAGGAGGTATCGTCGCGCTCAACAATAACCTGATCCGGCGCGACCAGCGGCCGAGGTGCCCGCCAGCGTAAATCACCCACTGGTGGCTGCGCATAGGGAATATCAAACCAGGAGACAACCTCGGCGCCCACTTGCGGGTCGGCACTGGCATTAAGGCGGCCCTGAGTGGTGCCGGTTGAGGTGGCGATAGTAAATTGGGCGGAGTCTTGCCCGGCGGGTGGCTCTGGCGTCATCAGCCCGCAGGCAGAGGCAAACAGCAGCGTGAATGCAATCGGGATCGGCTTCATGGAATGGGCCTTTTATTATTTTTTTGGTTTTATTAAGTCGTGTTTTTATTATTTTGATTTTTCTATTTTTTATTCTTTGATTTTTACGATTTAGCCAGTTTAGGCGATCACTCACCGCTGTCCAGGGAAAACTGCAGCTCGGCAAGCCGCGCATAGAGCGGGCTGGACTGAATCAACTGCTGGTGACTGCCCTCGGCAACCTTGCGCCCCTGGTCCATCACCACAATATTGTCGGCATGCAGAATGGTCGCCAATCGGTGGGCAATAATCACCGTGGTGCGCCCCTTCATCAGTTTGTCCAGCGCCAGCTGCACCTTGTGCTCACTCTCGGCATCCAGTGCGCTGGTGGCTTCATCCAGCAACAGAATACGCGGATCTTTTAACAGCGCCCGGGCTATGGCAATGCGCTGACGCTGACCTCCGGAGAGCCGCACCCCCTGCTCACCAAGATCACTGTGATAGCCATTGGGCAACTGGCGAATAAACTCGTCGGCATGGGCAGCTTTGGCCGCGGCAATCACCTGCTCGTCGCTGGCGTTACTGTTGCCATAGCGAATGTTGTACATCACATCGCCAGTAAACAGCGTTGGCTGTTGTTGCACCACGGCAATCTGCTCGCGCAACTGGGTTGGGGTCAGCTGGCGAATATTGATGCCACCAAAACAGAGTTCCCCCTGCTGCGGATCATAAAAACGCTGAACCAGATCAAACAGCGTTGACTTGCCGGCACCCGAGGGACCGACCAAGGCAACAATAGCGCCCTCGTCAATGGTCAGCGAAAAATCATCCAGCGCCGGCTGATCCGGTCGCGATGGATAACAGAAGCTTATATTGCGCAACTCCAGCTGTGCCGGCAGTTTTTCAATATCGCTGATCGGTGTATCGGTGATTAAAATATCACTGCGGGCGTGCAGCAGCTCCATCAGTCTGTCGGTGGCGCCGGCGGCACGCTGCAGCTCACCATAGACTTCCGATAACGAGGCAACCCCGGTGGCCATGAGGATGGCGTAGAAGATAAATGCCCCCAGATCACCGCCGCTCATTCTGCCGCTAATGACATCGCTGCCGCCGACCCAGAGCATTCCCGACAGCGCACCAAATACCAGCAGAATCACCACCGCCATCAGCACGGCGCGCTGACGCACGCGGGTGCGGGCAATCAAAAAAGCGCGCTCCACTTCACCGGCAAAGGCGGTCTTCTCCTGCGCTTCGTGGGTATAGCTCTGAACCGTCTTGATATGCTGAATAATCTCACCGGCATAACTGCCGACACCGGCAATGGAATCCTGACTGTCTCGGGAGAGCTTGCGCACCCGACGGCCAAAAATCAGAATTGGCATCAGCACCAGCGGCACGCCGAGAATAATCATCAGCGACAGTTTAAAGTTGGTCACCAGCAACATAATCAATGCGCCGGTAAAACTGATGCTGCTGCGCAGGGCAATCGATGCTGATGAGCCGATAATCGACTGCAGCAAGGTGGTGTCAGAGGTCAGCCGCGACATAATATCGCCGCTGCGGTTGGTCTCAAAAAACGCCGGATGCAGCCCGATAATATGGTCAAACACCGCCTTGCGCAGATCCGCCGTGACCCGCTCGCCAAGCCAGGAAATCAGATAAAAGCGCACATAGGTACCCAGCGCCATTAACACCGATGCGATAACAATAAACAGAATGGCCTGATTGAGATGCTCGAGAGATTGCTGCACAAAACCCTGATCGATCACCATGCGCAGACCCTGACCAATCGACAGCGTAATCGCCGCGGTAAAAACCAGCGCCGTGATAAATACCCACATCTGCAGTTTGTAGGGTTTGAAAAACTGCATCAGCGAGAGCAACACAGACATTTTTTTGCTGCCCGGCGCTGCTTGCTCGTCACTTTTGTGGTCAGTGTTGCGGTCGGATGTTGTAGCGCTGATGGGCAAATCGTCGGTTGGCAAAAGGTTCACCTGAAAGGTTTTAAGGGGTGAGCGCAGCGTGGCTCAAGTGGCGAGGATTATGCACTGCTGACAAAAATAGACAAGCGCGAGGTGCCGTGGTGGATAAAGTGAAGCATGGGCGAAGGCTGCCATCAAATCAGATCATCAACTAATAGAGCTGATTATCCGCCAGCGGTACCTCCAGTGCATTGGACTCACCCTTCGCCGGCCCGCCAATCATCTCATCGTAGGCGCTGGTATGACGCAGCACGGTTTTCTCGGCGGCAACCTTGCGCAGCAGCTTTTGCAGTTCGATCAGATTAAAGGAACGCAGCAGTTTGCCGCGCTCGTCGCAAACATAATGCTCCTCGTTATCGATAATCGCCGACACCTGATAAAGGCTCAGATCAATCGAGTGATAAATTAATTTGTCGACAACAA
>JALRJD010000109.1 GCA_023255165.1 Porticoccaceae bacterium
TGATTTATTGGATTCCTTCGGTTGCTGCGTTCCCTCGGAATGACGAATCAAAGAGACCCGTTGGCTACGCTCAGGGTGACAGCATTTTTCACTCAGGGTGACCGGCTAAAAAGACGTCATTGGAATAACCGCAAAATTTCCTTTGGGTAACTGTTAAGACGCCAGGCTCCGCTCACGCAACTTGCCTATCTGATCCCGCACCTGCGCCGCCTCCTCAAACTCCAGATTACGCGCATGCTGATACATCTGCTCCTCAAGACGTTTCAGCTCCTTGGCAATATCACCAATCGCCACCGGCTCATCAGCAATACCATAACGCGCCCGCCCCTCTGCAACCTTAAGGCCACGCTTGTTTTTACCCGAGCCCGCGTAGGCGCCTTCCATAATATCGGCAACCGATTTGGAAATACCGGTAGGTGTTAAGCCATGCGTAGCATTGTGTTCAACCTGCTTGGCGCGACGACGCTCGGTTTCATCAATAGCGCGCTGCATTGAGCCGGTGATCTTGTCGGCATAGAGAATTGCCTTGCCACGCACATGTCGCGCAGCGCGGCCAATGGTCTGAATCAGCGAGGTATCGGAACGCAGAAAGCCCTCTTTGTCGGCGTCAAACACCGCCACCAGAGAGACCTCGGGCATATCCAGACCCTCTCGCAGCAGGTTGATACCCACCAACACATCAAACTCTCCGAGCCGCAAATCGCGAATAATTTCGACCCGCTCAACCGTATCAATGTCAGAGTGCAAATAGCGCACACGGATGCCGTGTTCGGCGAGATAGTCGGTAAGATCCTCGGCCATGCGCTTGGTCAACACGGTAATCAAAATGCGTTCGTTAAGTTCGACGCAGCGATTAATTTCCGAGAGCACATCGTCCACCTGACTGAGCGCCGGACGCACATCAATCAGCGGATCAAGCAGTCCGGTTGGCCGCACCACCTGCTCGACAATCTGCCCGGCATTGGCCTCTTCATATCGGCTTGGTGTCGCCGAGACAAAGATCATCTGCGGCGCTAGCGCTTCCCACTCATCAAAGCGCAGCGGGCGATTATCCAGTGCCGAGGGCAGTCGAAAACCGTATTCCACCAGCGTCTCTTTGCGCGATCGGTCGCCTTTATACATGGCCCCAATCTGCGGTACGGTCACGTGTGATTCGTCGATAATCAGCAGCGCGTCATCGGGCAGATAATCAAACAGCGTCGGTGGTGGCTCGCCCGGTGCGCGACCGGAGAGATAGCGGGAATAGTTTTCGATGCCATTGCAATAACCCAACTCACGCATCATTTCGATGTCGTAACGCACTCGCTCGCCAAGGCGCTGAGCTTCAACCAGCTTATCCACCGAGCGTAATTGCGTCAGGCGCTCATCCAGCTCAAGCTTAATTTTCTCGGCGGCCTCGAGCACAGTGTTGCGCGGAGTAACATAGTGCGACTTGGGGTAAATGGTATAACGCGGCACCTTGCGCAGCACTTCACCGGTCAGTGGATCAAACAGCGTGAGGTTTTCAATCTCTTCATCAAACAGTTCGATGCGCAGCGCTTCATAATCCGAATCGGCGGGATAGACGTCAATCACATCGCCGCGCACGCGATACGAGGAGCGATCGAAGTCGATATCGTTACGCTTGTATTGCAGTTCGGCAAGACGCCGCAAAATATCCCGCTGGTCAATCTTTTCACCGCGCGACAGGTGCAGCACCATTTTCAGATAGGACTCGGGATCACCCAAACCATAAATAGAGGAAACCGTTGCCACCACAATAACATCGCGGCGCTCCATCAATGCCTTGGTCGCCGACAAGCGCATCTGTTCAATATGGGAATTTACCGCCGCATCTTTTTCAATAAAGGTGTCCGACGAGGGCACGTAGGCCTCGGGCTGGTAATAGTCATAATAAGAGACAAAGTACTCAACCGCATTGTTGGGGAAAAAGCTTTTGAACTCGCCATAGAGCTGCGCGGCCAGTGTTTTATTGTGCGCCATCACAATGGTCGGACGCTGCACGGCTTCCATCACCTTGGCCACGGTAAAGGTCTTGCCGGACCCAGTTACCCCCAGCAGGGTCTGGCCGGCGAGGCCATTACTGAGTCCCTCGACCAGCTTAGTGATTGCACCGGGCTGATCCCCGGCCGGGGAGTAGTCGCTGACAACCGTCAGCGGGGGCATAGGCAACACATTTGACATGATTATCGCGCGCTCACTGTGCAGATTTCCGAATACAGGGCGCACTGCCGCTGCGCTTGGCTTTGGCGCACAACTCGGCAAAGTACTGATTGTTTTTAGTCTGCAGATCTGCGATCAATGTCTTAATGCCCTGCTCTTCAATGGTTTCGCGAAACTGGTGTTTTTTGACTGACACATAAGTGATGCCCTGGAAGCGAACATCCACCGCTTTCCATTCGTTGGGCTCAGTCTGTTTGATCAATACGTCGAGAATAATATCCGGTATCACAGGTGACACCATCAACACCTGAACCCAACCAAGGTTCGCCTGCTGATTTAACACCACATCGACGATTCGAAACTGCTGCCCGGAGTAATGCTCCAGCCCCTCAAAAGCATAGCGGATCAAAGTATCCGTGACGGCTTGCACCACCTCCTGCCGGTCAGATTGCCCGAGTAACCCAAAGCGCTCGCGACCGATCAGAGCACTGGTGGTGGATGAAACATCCCAACGCGGTTGCAGCGTCTGGACGACAAATTCATGGTATGCAATCGGGTCATCGAGATAGCGCTGTTTGTCTGTCGACAGTTTGCTGGTCACCTGTTCAAACAACGGCTCAAACTGCTGCTGCACCAACTTTGTCTGGTCTGCTGTCAGCTCCTCGTCAATAGTCGACTCAGTCGCGAGCCCGACCGAAAAATAGAACAACCCTGCGATTAAAATAATCGAGCGACGGGTGAAATTCCTGTAATGATTCAATTCATTTTCCTCTGGATGCAACTGATCGAGTGACCGCGACGAGCAGATTATACAGACTATCGAATAACAGACGAGTTGCCTGCCGGAGAAAGTTTGAACCGGGTTTCTAATTGTCTTTTTCAGGCCTCTGGGCAGGCCGAATACAGCTCCGATTAAGCGCCGAGAAATTGTTGACTCTGCCCCCCATGCCGCCTAGAATGCCCGCCTGTCTGAAAAGACACTATTCCGCCTTAGCTCAGTTGGTAGAGCAAATGACTGTTAATCATTGGGTCGCTGGTTCGAGCCCAGCAGGCGGAGCCAAATTAAAAAGGGTTGCATTTTAATGCGGCCCTTTTTTTATGGCGGAGCCTGCTGGGCGTAGGCCAGTTGGGTGAGGCCGGAAAACGATAAGCAACGCTTATC
>JALRJD010000153.1 GCA_023255165.1 Porticoccaceae bacterium
ACCACATTGCCGGCGGGGTTGCCGATCGATTCACAGAACACCGCTCGAGTGTTGTCGTCGATCAGAGCTTCGAGAGCGGCGATATCGTCTCCGGACGCCATACGAACTTCGATTCCTTGCTGTGGCAGTGTGTGGGCAAACAGGTTGTAGGAGCCACCGTAGAGCTGGCTGACACTGACCATATTGTCACCGGCGCGGCACAGGGTTTGGATTGACGCAGTAATAGCGGCCATGCCGGACGCCATGCACAGTGCGCCAACGCCTCCTTCCATTGCCGCGATACGCTGTTCGAGCACATCGCAGGTGGGGTTCATTATGCGCGAGTAGATATTGCCCGCTTCAGCCAGATTAAACAGATTGGCACCATGCTCGGTATCGCGAAAGCTGTAAGAGGTGGTTTGATAGATCGGTACCGCAACCGCTCGGGTTGTCGGGTCGTCGTTAAAGCCAGCATGTATGGCCTGAGTTTCCAATTTCATTGTCTGTGTTCCCCTGTGCAAGGCTGTTATTGTTAAAAATTTTTCAGGATTGATGTGCAGCGGACAGTGTCCCGCAAGTCGCCCTACAGCGCAAGTTGACCGTTCAGTTACTGATCCAGAGAGTCTGATATGGCAGCATATCGATAGTTTGTGTCGGTGTATTACAGGTCAGGCCGCTGATCAGGTCAACCCAGCTTTCATTGTCGATCAAATTGATATCACTGAGGTTCAAGCGCTGTATTTGATCGCTGATATTACTGATACAAAAAATACTCTGTTCGCGATTAATGCTCTGACGCCAGAAACCAAAAAGCTGGCTGCCCAGGTGCAGGGTGAACTGTGTGGCATTGGGGTGAAAGGCTGGCTGAGAGCGGCGAATCGCCAGCAGTTTTTTGAGGCCATCAAATACCTTGAACTCGGCACTATCAGCGTCGTCGAGCAGTGCGTTGAGTTTTTGGTAATCCCACTGATGACGGTTGATGGCGCGATTGTGGCCGGCATTGGCTACCCGCTGCTCATCGTTGCGGGTACCCATCAGGCTGTGGATATAGATGCCCGGCACACCCTCGAGCGCCAACATAATGGCATGGGCGCAGAGATAACGTTGCAGGCCATATTGGTCGGGTCCGGCGGTGGTGCCCTGAAGTGCGTCAAACAGGGCGATATTGATTTCATAGGGCTTGGCTTGACCATGATCGGCGCTGCGCCAGGAGATGCGGCCGCCAAATCGCTGCATGGTATTGGTCAGGGTTTCGATTTCACTCTCCTGCAATAATCCTTCGGCAGGGCGCAGACCAATGCCGTCGTGGGAGGCAATAAAATTGAAATAAGCGGTGCCATTGCGCGCCGGCGGCATGCTCATCATCCACTGTTTTAAATAACCGCAGTCGCCGGTGATCAGCGTGTTGAGCAATAGCGGCGGCAGCGAAAAGTTATAGACCCAATGCGCCTCATTGGCGTTGCCAAAGTAGGCGAGATTTTCACGGTTGGGAATATTGGTCTCGGTCACAATGATGGCGTCGGGTTGAGCCTGTTCAATCAATGTGCGCAACAGGCGTACTATCTCGTGGGTCTGTTCGAGGTTGAGGCAGTTGGTGCCCACCTGCTTCCACAAAAAGGCAACCGCATCGAGTCGAAAGATACGCACGCCGCTATCGAGATACTGGCGAATAATACTGACAAACTGCTTGAGCACTTCGGGGTTTCGGAAGTTGAGGTCTACCTGGTCGTGACTGAAGGTGCACCAGACATACTGGGTGCCGGAGGCGGTCTCGACTTCGCGCAGCAGCGGGTTGGTGCGCGGCCGAACCACCGCACTGAGGTCATCATCGGGAGTGGCGGTAACAAAAAAGTTGCGTCCCGGATCGCGGCCGGCGAGGAAGTTTTCAAACCATGGGCTGCGTGCGGAACAGTGGTTGATCACCAGGTCGGCCATCAGGGAGTAGTCGGCGGCAATCGACTCAATATCGTTCCAGTCTCCCAGCGATTCATTGACGCTGGAGTAGTCGAGCACCGAAAAACCATCGTCGGAGGTAAATGGATAGAAGGGCAGGATATGCACGCCGCTGATGGCATCGCGGGCATAGCGGTCGAGAAACTGTTTTAGGGTGTGCAGCGGTTTTTCATCGGCCTGCAACACCGAGTCTCCATAGCTGATTAACAGGCAGCTGCTTTCATCCCAGTGGTTGATATAAGGCTCCGGCTCGCGACCTGGCTTTTGTACGCCCATCAATGCGATCAGTTCGTCGCAAATGGTTGCTCGAGCATTGGCGTCAATGTCCTGATAGATGGCAGCCAGATGATGTTTGATATTTTGCCGCAGATAATTGGGGTTCATTAACCGATCCTGGGTAGTTTGGCCTGGAAAGTTTGGCCTGGAAAGTTTGGCCTGAATAGTCTGTTCTCGCTCTAGATAGCATGACTGGCGGCAAATTCCGCATGGTCAGCCTCGACTGCGGTGACCAGCTGCTCAAAGATGTCGGGTACAGCGCTGATAACTCTGCTCCAGCTGGGGATAAAGGGCTTTTCCATGGGGTTGTTAAAAAACGCCTCGCCAGCCTTGATAATATTTTCAGCAAACATCTCCACCGCCTTTTCTTCCTCGTGAATATCCAGACTCAGCCCGTTCATAATGGCATCGTTGTGGCAGGTCTCAACGCTGTCCAGCGCCATGCGGTAATAGGTGGCCTTGAGTGATCTGAAACTCTCATGACTAAAGACTACCCCCTGTGTCGCGAGCTTGCGGAAGAGCGCCTTGGCGATATCGATCGACATCTTTGACAGACCGGCTTGATCGTCATCGAGTGACAGCTGCTGGTGTTTGTGATCATAGTTATCGGCAATATCCACCTGACATAGACGATTGCTGGCGTAGTTGCGGTGCATCTCAGAGAGTACACCGATTTCCAGCCCCCAGTCGCTGGGGATACGAATATCGTTTAGCACATCCCGGCGAAATGAAAACTCGCCGGCCAGTGGGTATCTGAAACTGGCCATATAGTTAAGGTAGTCGGTATGCCCGACGCTTTTTTTCAGCGCGCTTAACAGCGGCGAGACTAAAAGGCGTGATACGCGGCCATTGATTTTGCCGTTGGCGACTCGGGCGTAATAGCCCTTGCAGAATTCGTAGTTAAAGCGTGGGTTGGCAACCGGATAAATTAACCGTGCCAGTAGTTCGCGGTCATAGGTGGTGATATCACAGTCGTGGAGGGCGACAGACTCGGTTCTGCTGGAAGCCAGTGTGTAGCCCATGCAGTACCAGACATTGCGGCCCTTGCCGAGCTCCTTGGGGGCCAGATCGAGCGCCTGCAGTTTGGCGTCGAGAGCCTTGAGGCGCGGTCCATCATTCCACAGTACTCGGTGGTGTTGAGGCAACACCGAGAAAAACGCCAGCGCCTGACAATATTGCTGCTGGTTGGCGCGATCGAGGCCGATCACAACTTCGTTGAGATAGGGCACCTGCCTGAGTTGGTCGATAATGCCTGACAATGCATCGCCCTCCAGCTCGGAATAGAGCGACGGCAGTATCAACCCCATTGGCCTGGTTTTGGCAAACCCAAGTAGCTCGTTCTCCATGGTCTCGACGGTCTGGGTCGAAAGATTATGCAGAGTGGTGATTACGCCATTTTGATGAAAGTCGCCCATAGTTTTCTCGCTTGTAAATGTTACCTAGTGTGTGTGATCGGTGCGGCTAAGCCAGCGGCTAACGCCTTCAACCCAGCCGTCGGGACCGGTCTGATTGGTGTAATAAATGTCTTTGTTACTGTTTGACCCAGCGCTATTCAGTTCAGGAAACCCGTGGTTGTCGGATCGAATAACCAGCGCGGACGTCGCCTGTTCAAGCATCGCGATATCATTGCCGCTGTCACCAATGGCCAGCAGGTCGCATTGGGTTTGTTGATAATGTCTGAGGTAAAGGTCACGCAGCTGCAGCATGGCGCGGCCTTTGTCGATATCGCCGCCAACACTTAAAAAGCGTCCGCCCTGAAGAACCTCGGCACCGGCCTGTTGCAAGGTTTCAGTAAAAGCCTGTTTGCGATCAGTGCTGCCTAGCCAGAGCACAGGTTCGCTGTGTTCACGACGATGGGCCAGTTCGGCCGCCTCGACCTCAAGCCCGGTCAGTTTGGCCAGACCCTCGGCGCCAGCGCTCGTGAAGATAGAACTGAAGGTTTCAAATTCAGTTTTAAAATCATCCGCCACCTGCAGCAACAATGTTTGCCAATGATGGTTTGAGCAAGTGTTGCGCAGCACAAAAAAACCGCTCTGCTGGCAAATTGGCGTTGTCTGCATCAGTTGGTCGTTGAAATAACCCTGAGGGATATAAATTGCTGCACCATTTTCGACAATAAACGGGTGATGGTTGTTAAGCTGCTGGCGTAGTACCAGAACTTCCGCGGCGGTTTTGCTGGTGGTTGGAATCACCGGGATGCCCGAGCGTTCAAGATCAAGCAGCAGTGGTGCCGCCGGGGCGAAGCCATAACTGTGGTGATCCAGCAAGCTGCCGTCGAGATCAGTGAAAATAATCCGCATGGGGCGGGTTGGGATTTTGTTCATGGATTAATAAGCACTATATTGGTGCATCTTTGACAATAGTTGTTGCAACAATTGCTGTTTATCATCGTGGTTACACCTTGAATTGCACCTTTAAGTAGCACAGCGCCGTGTGTGAAAGGGTTGTTATCTTGGTGATTGCACTATTCATGCCAATGGGCTCGGATTGCCAAATCGCACCAGGGGTTATTTACATGGCAGCGGATTACAGGTACAACAGACCTCACAAGTTCAACACCAGATTGAGCACAATAAAGACAACTATTGATAAATATTGACAACCATCACTAGCAAGCTAAACGCTGCTTTCAGGCGCTGCTGATGAGCGCCGTCTGACTTTAGCGCAGGGCGGGTATCGGCTATTAAACGAGGGGCTCCACCATGTCGAACACACCAAATATCGGATTGGGTTACACCATTTTGCGTCGCGCTGAGCTGACACCAGAGCGCAAGGCGCTGACCTTTGAGGGGCAAACCTGGACCTTTGCTGAATTTGGTCAGCGCGTTCGGCGGCTGGCAAAACTGCTGCGCGACGGAGGTGTCTGCCGTGGTGATCGGGTTGGCTATATCGGCCTCAACCACCCGGTGTTTCTCGAAACTCTCTATGCCTGTGGCTGTATTGGCGCGATTTTTGTGCCGCTCAACTTTCGTTTGACTGGCCCCGAGATGCGCTTTATTGCCAACGATGCGGGTATTCACACCATGCTTGCCGATAAACTGTTGCGGCCATTGGTGGACCAGGAGCGCGATACCCTTGTCTGCCAGCGTTATATCAGTGTTGAAGAGGACGTCGCCAACTGGGAGCTACTGGCAGGACTGATGACTGACAGCGAGCCGCTGCAGCTGATCGAACAGGTTCAGGCTGACGATGTGGCCTTTATTATGTACACCTCCGGCACTACCGGTCTGCCCAAGGGCGCTATGCTCACCCACGGCAATCTGTTCTGGAACAGCGTCAATATGTCTTATGGCGAAGACTATATGGGCACCACAACCTTGACCTGCGCGCCGCTGTTCCATATCGGTGGGCTCAATGTCACCACGCTGCCGTCGCTGGCCCGTGGGGTTGAAGTGGTGTTGGTTCGCTCGTTTGATGCAGGTGAAGTACTTGCCGCGCTGGAACAACATTCTGTGTCGACCATGTTTGGCGCGCCAACCATGTTTTTGATGATGAGTCAGCACGAAAAATTTACCTCCATCGATCTCAGCTCTGTCGATGCCTTTATTGTCGGCGGCGCGCCGGTTCCGGTTCCTCTGATTGAGCTGTTTGGCGAGCGCGGTATCTGTTTCTGCCAGGGCTATGGTCTGACCGAGACATCGCCTTTTGCGACATTGCTGGAAAGTGCGCTGTCACTGACCAAGGTTGGTTCAGCGGGCAGGGCGCCGATGTTTACCGATGTACGTGTGGTGGATGCGCACAACAATCCGCTGCCGGATGGTGAACACGGCGAAGTCTGTGTGCGTGGACCCAATATTTTGAAAGGCTACTGGAATCGTCCCGAGGCAACGGCTGAGGCCATCGATGCCCAGGGTTGGTTTCACACTGGTGATATAGGCTATTTCGATAGCGAGGGTTTTCTGTTTCTGTGTGATCGGGTCAAGGATATGGTTATCTCCGGTGGCGAGAATGTTTATCCCGCGGAGGTGGAGAGCATTCTCTACGGTCACAGTGCGGTGCTTGAGGTGGCGGTGATTGGTCTGCCGGATGAAAAGTGGGGCGAGGCCGTCACCGCGGTGGCGGTGCTGAAACAGGGCGCGCAACTGGACCTGGAAGAGCTGCGCGAATTTGCCAGCCAGAGTCTGGCGAAATATAAACTGCCGAGCCGGCTCTATTTTGTCGATGAGCTGCCACGCAACCCGGCGGGCAAGGTGCAGAAGTTTAAAATTAAGGAGTCGCTGGCGGCTTGATGCAATCTAGCCGGATAAAGTCTGAGGTCTAGAAACTCGGAGAGGTCGGGGTCATCGCTCCGAGTCCGACCAACAGCCTCTGCGGTCTATTTATCTTTCGGTTATCTCCCTATAATGGCTTTTTGAATTTTAAGCCGTTGCATCTATGAGTTATCAAGTTCTCGCCCGTAAATGGCGCCCGCGAATATTTGCCGAAATGGCGGGCCAGCAACATGTGCTGCAGGCACTGATCAATGCCCTTGATCACGATCGCCTGCACCATGCTTACCTGTTTACCGGAACTCGGGGGGTGGGCAAAACCACTATCGCGAGAATTCTCTCTAAATGCCTTAACTGCGAAGCCGGCGTCAGCTCGGTTCCCTGCGGTGAATGTTCAGCCTGTAACGAGATCAGTGAAGGCCGTTTTATCGACCTGATTGAAGTGGATGCGGCATCGCGAACCGGTGTTGATGATATGCGCGAACTGCTCGACAACGTGCAATACGCGCCATCTCGCGGTCGCTACAAAATCTACCTGATCGACGAAGTGCATATGCTCTCCAAGTCGAGTTTTGCCGCGCTGCTGAAAACCCTTGAAGAGCCACCACCGCACGTTAAGTTTCTGTTCGCCACCACCGATCCGCAAAAGCTGCCGATCACAGTGTTGTCGCGATGCCTGCAATTCAACCTGAAAAACCTTAGCCCCGAGCGCATCGCCGAGCATCTGCAATTTGTTCTCGGCCAGGAGCAGGTGCCCTTTGAAGATGCCGCACTTTGGTCTCTGGCGCGGGCTGCGGATGGCAGTATGCGCGACGCACTGAGCCTCACTGATCAGGCGATTGGCCACGGCGGCGGGCAGGTTACCGAGAGCGAAGTCAGTGCCATGTTGGGCACCATCGAGCGCGGTTATATTATTGAAATCTGCCAGGCACTGACCTCGGGGTCGGGCACAGAGTTACTGGCGGCAATTGCCCGTATGGCAGAGCAGGCACCAGATTATGATGCGGCGCTGGCCGATATACTCTCGGTGTGGCATCAGGTGGCAATTGTTCAAACGGTGCCGGAAGCCCTGGATAAAGGAGTTGCTAACTACAGTGCGCTGCTGGCGCTTGCCGCGGCGGTGAGCCGTGAAGATGCGCAGCTGTTCTATCAAATTTGTCTGATGGGACGCAAAGATCTGCAGCTTTCACCGGATGCAAAATCCGGTTTTGAAATGGTCATGTTGCGGGCCTTGGCATTTCGTCCGCTGCCGGCCGGGCACAGTGTTGCTGGTAGCAGTGCGCAAACTGTTGCGTCGACTCAACCAGCATCTGATTCCAGCCCAGCGCCAGATCCATCTCCGCAGGGGGTGGAGCCGAGCGTAAAAAAGTCTGAAGCGGTCGTCGCGGCGGTTGTCGACGACAGGCCGCCGCCAACTGCCCAGTCTGAGCCAGAGCCAGAGCCAGAGCCAGAGCAATCTGAGCCG